>CAZVIG010000117.1:0-6686 GCA_964627395.1 uncultured Sedimenticola sp. | reverse complement strand
CACGTTGCCGGGGTTGATGCGGTACTTGGCCAGGGCCTCGGCGCAGGCGGGGTGCTCGGCCAGCAGGCGGTGGCCGTTGAAGTGGAAATCGCCCACCAGGGGCACGCCGACGCCGCGCGCGTCCAGGCGCTCGCGGATGTGCGGTACCGCCGCCGCGGCCTCGGCGTTGTTGACCGTGATGCGCACCAGCTCGGAGCCGGCGCGCGCCAGATCGGCCACCTGGGCGACGGTGGCCTCCACGTCGGCGGTGTCGGTGTTGGTCATCGACTGCACCACCACCGGGGCATCGCCGCCGATGGTGACCGGGCCGACCTGCACCGCTCGGGTCCTGTGGCGTTGGATCATGGGCTCACCGCTGTTCTCCGGGGAACCGGAATTGTAGCAACGCGGCCCTCGGCCCGGCACGAAAAAACCCGGCGTCCCTCGCGGGAGGCCGGGTCTGCGCCGGGGCGCGGCCGTATCAGGCCTTGTCCTTGAGGCGGTTGATGCCCAGCAGGCTGAGGATGTACTTCTCGTAGATGGGCTCGGAGCTGCCCTTCTTCATCTTGCGCAGGAAGTACTTCTCGAAGGCGATCTTGGCCAGGTGCACCCACTTGCCCTTCTTGAACCAGGCGACGTTGCGCGGCGGGATCTGCGGCAGCGCCACGAAGGCGGCACCGGTGTCGCCCATGTCGGCCAGGCAGATGGCGTTCCAGGTGCCCTTCTGGTCCGGTTCCTTGCCCTCCAGCTCGTTGTGGATGTTGTGCACGATGGCGGTCACCATGGACTCGATCATGTAGCCGGTCTTGGGCGCGCCGGTGGGCACCGGGGTGGCCTCCACCGGCGGGATGGCGATGCACACGCCGGCCGAGTAGATGCTGGGATAGGTGGGGTTGCGCTGGTGCTCGTCCACGAACACGAAGCCGCGCGGGTTGCACAGCTCCGGCACGTTGGCCACCGCGTCCACGCCCTTGAAGGCGGGCAGCATCATGGCGAAATCGAATTCGATCTCGTGTTGCTTCTTGACCTCGCCGTCCTCGTTCAACTCGTCGCAGTAGAGCTTGCCTTCCTCAACCTTGGTGGTCTTGGCGTTGACGATCCAGTCGATGTGATGGTTGCGCATCTCGGACTCGAGCATGCCCTTGGAGTCGCCCACGCCGCCCAGGCCCAGGTGGCCGATGTAGGGCTCGGAGGTGACGAACTTGATCTTCACCCGGTCGCGCATCTTGCGCTTGCGCAGGTCCGCATCCACGATGAAGGCGAACTCGTAGGCGGGGCCGAAGCAGGAGGCGAAGGGCATGGCGCCGATCACGATGGTGCCGCCGCCCTTCTCGAGCAGTTTTTTGTAGTCCTCGTAGGCCTGCTCGGCGTGGTCCACGGTGCAGATGGAATGGCTGTGGCCGTCCGGCCCGGCACCCTCGACCTCCTCGAAGGCGAGACGCGGCCCGGTGCAGATCACCAGGTAGTCGTAGTCCAGGGTCTCGCCGCCCTCCAGCTCCAGCTTCTTGTTTTCGGCGTCGATCTTGTCGCAGCGCTTGGCGATGAAGTTGATGCCCTTACGCTCCAGGCGCGGCTTGATGTCGAAGGTGATGTCGCTGCGCTCGCGCCAGCCAACCGCAATCCAGGGGTTGGATGGCACGAACTGGAAGTACGGTTTCTCATTGACGACGGTGATCTCGTGCTCGCGGCCGAGCTCGTCGCGCAGCTCATAGGCGGCAGGCATGCCGCCGGTGCCTGCGCCCAATACAACGATGTGTGCCATTTAATGACCCTCCAGAATGCCAACAGGGTGGCCATGCCGCCGCAGGACTGCCACGGGTACCACCACGATGTGAACGTCTACTAAATATCCTCAGGCGATTTCGGTGGCGCTGGCGCGCTCTTCTCGCCGCCGTGCCGCGCCCCAGGGCGGCGGCCGCCGGCTTGTGGTTGTGGCCGGGCGACCAACGATGGCCGCACCGGTAGCCTGGATACTAGCACAGTGCCCGGGCCGGTTGGCGAGAGGCCTCGCGCAAACCGGCCCGCGCCCGGAACGGCTCAGAGATCGCCGTTCACCCCGGCGTCGATGATGCTGTAGATGGTGTCGCGCACCTTCTGCGCCAGCGGCTGCAGATCGTCCGGCAGATCCACCGCGTGCAACATCATGTCCATGTTCATGGTCACCAGCCAACCCTTGCCCTGGGCGTCTTCCACCACCGCGATGCGGCAGGGCAGGAAACCGGCGAAGATCAGGTTGTACTCCACCATCTTCTTGGCGATCAGGGCGTCGCAGAAGGCCAGAATGCGCATGTAGCGCGCCTCCTCGCCCATCGCCTTCACCTGTTCGGACAGGGGCAGGTCCGCCACCAGCTTGAAGTTGAGCTGGTTGGCGCGCAGCTTCATGGAGTCGATGGCGTCCTCGATGGTCACGTCCTCCGCCAGCGGGAAGCGCTGAATGCTGTTCTGGATCATCTGCCGCGCCACGGTCTCGTCGAAGGGCGGGGTCTCGATGCTCTGTTTCTTCTCGCCGGCCTGGACGGCCAGGGAGAACAGCAGGCACAGCGGTATCAGGATCTTTTTCATGGCAGGCTCCTTCATCTTTCTCGGTGGTGTTCTCGTGGGAGCGAGTATGCCCCAGAAGGGCATCCCGGGGTAAGGTGTCAGCGCTTCACCAGGTGGCGCCAGATCCAGCCCTGCGGAATGGCCCGCCCGGTACGCACGTATTCCAGGGCGGCGTCGTGGTTGAGATTCCAGGCGAGCCGGGTGAAGGCGGCGTCGCGGCCGGTGACCAGCAGGCGGTCCCCCGCCTGCAGCGGGAAATCCTCGTCCGGCAGCAGATGGTGCTGCCCGGCGCGCGCCAGCAGCAGCACCATGCAGCGCAGGCTGCGCCGGCGGTCCCAGGGGTCGCGCAGCACCTCGCCCAGGGTCACCGTCTCGCCCTCGGCCAGGGCACGCAGCACGGCGGTGGCGTGTTCCTCGTCCAGGGTCAGTTCGCACACCAGCGGCACCCGCTCGCCCAGCAGGGCGCTGAGGCGGCTCGCCAGCTCGCAGGCCCAGGCGTTCTCCTGGTGCAGGGCGCGGGCGAAGAAGGCGGCCAGCAGGGGGGTGCCGAGCTGCACCCGGATGCGCTCGGCGATGATGGCGCTGGGGTGCATCACCATGTTCGCCTGCACCGCCGCCACCAGCGCGCCGTTCTCGCTGCGGTTCTGGCGCTGGATCACGAACAGGTCGGGCCGGAGCTGGCGCGCGGTCATCACGATCGAGAGGTTGTTGGCGTCGTCGTCGGTGCCGGCGATCAGCCCCACCGCCTCGTGGATGCCCGCCTGCACCAGGGTCTCCGCCTCGGTGCCGCGCCCCAGCACATAGCCCTCCGGCGGCTCCCCGGTGAGATCGGGACGCGACTCCACCACGACACTGCGGATCCCGAGCTGGTCCAGCTTCTCCACCATCGCCTTGCCGAAGCGGCCGTAGCCGCACACCAACCAGTATCCGTCGCGCGGCGGATAGACGGGGTCCTCCAGCAGCGCGCCATGCTCCCCGCCCAGCCAGCGTTGCAGCAGATAGAGGCAGGGCCGGTCCAGCGCGATCCCGAGGTGGCGGGCGAAGGTCTCGAAGGGATCGACGATTTCATCGGTGCCGAAGGAGGCCATGTTGGCCTCCACGTCCCGCGAGTCGGCGCGGCAGATCACCTGGATCTCGGGATGCAGCAGCTTGCTGGCGATGGCCACCATCAGGTTGGTCTCGTTGACGTTGGTCACCGCCACCACCCCGGCGCACTGCGGATGCTGCAGTCCCGCCTCCTGCAGCGACAGCGGCCGGCGCGCGTCCGCCGCCAGCGCCGGCACATAGTCGGGCAGTTCCTGGAGCTGGATCATGGCGATCCGCTCCTCGTCGCGGTCCAGTACCACCACGTGATGGCCGCGCTCCACCAGGGCGCGCGCCAGGGTCTGGCCGGTTTCGCCATAGCCGCAGATCAGGTAGAACGGCTCGCGCAGGCGCCGCACCCGGCGCGCGAACAGACGCTCCGCCACCGCGCGCTGGAAGGTGCGGTCCTGGAGCAGCGAGATGATGGTGCCGATGGCGTACAGCCAGGCGATCACGGTGACATAGATGGAGAAAGTCACCCACAGGCGCTGGGCGTCGGAGAACTCGTGCGGGATCTCGCCGAAGCCGATGGTGGTGGACATGAAGCTGACGAAATAGAAGGCATGGAAGAAATCCATGTACCAGGTGCTGCCATCCGGCAGCCGGCCGGGCACCAGGGTCATGCCCAGCACCGTGACCGCGTACACCCCGAGCAGGGTGAGCAGCGGCGCCCGCATGCGCCGCATCACCAGGAAGACGATGTTGTTCATGCCGCGCCCTTCCTGCGCGCCGTCGCTCAGCGGCGCAGCATCACGGTCTCGATGATCAGCAACACCACCGAGACCACGTTGGCCAGCATGGCGCCCGCGGACAGCGAGACGATGCTGGCGGTGACCGACTCCGTGAGCCCCACCTGGTTGACGTGCACCGCCATCACCCATACCAGCATCGCCGCCGCAAGCTGCAGGATGGCCACCAGGCTGGTGGCCAGCAGCACCGCCCCCATCTGGCTGCGGTCGCCGAACTTGAGGATGGTGGCGATCAGATTCACCACCACCACGGCGAACAGCTCGTACACCTCATGGTGGGCCGGATTGTCGATCTCACCCAACACGAAGCCGAAGTTGAGCGTCAGCGACAGCACGATGAAGAAACCGAAGATCACCTTCTCGGGATTCATCCCGGCACCCCCTTTCCTCTTTTTGTCGGATGGTGCGCGCGATGCTAGCAGACATCCCGGCCCCGTCGCGCGACAATGCGGACTTTTCGGATCGCACCATGCCCGACACCCCGCCCACAGCCCGCGCCCGCGCCGTCCTGCTGGTGGTGACCGCCTGCTTTGTGCTCGCCGGCATGGACGCCCTGGGCAAACACCTGATGCAGCACCTGCCGGCGGCCCAGGTGGTATGGGCGCGCTACAGCTTCCATACCCTGCTGGTGGGGCTGGCCTTCGGCCTGCAGCATCGCCACGACTTCCTGCGCCCGCGCCGGCCGGGACTGCAACTGGTGCGCGGCCTGTGCCTGCTGGGGGTGACCTTCGGCATCTACCTGGCGATCCGGCGCATCCCCCTGGGCGACGCCACCGCCATCCTGTTCCTGGCGCCCGTTCTGGTCACCCTGCTGGCATCGCGCCTGTTGCACGAGGCGGTGCGGCCGCTGCACTGGCTGGCACTGGCGCTCGGCCTGGCGGGGGTGCTGCTGATCCTGCGTCCCGGCTTCGGGCGCTTCGACCCGGTGATGCTGCTGCCGCTGGGCTCCGCCCTGCTGCTGGCCTTCTACTTCGTGCTCACGCGCCTGCTGCGCCACCATGACAGCGAGCTGACCACCCTGTTCCACACCACCGTCGGCGGCACCCTGGTAATGAGCCTGGCGATCCCTCTGTACTGGGTGCGCCCGACCGCGCTGGAGTGGCCGCTGCTCGCCCTGATGGGGCTGATGGGCGCCGGCGGCCACCTGATGCTGATCCGGGCCTTCCGCACCGCCGGCGCGGCCGGCCTCTCGCCCTGGCTGAACACCCAGATCCTGGCCGCCAGCCTGTACGGCGCCTGGCTCTACGGCGAGCCGATCACCCTGCCCTTCCTGGCGGGTGCCGGCCTGATCGTCGCCGGCGGTCTGGTCACCTGGCGCGCCGGCAGACATTAGACGAAGGTCGAATACAGGGCCCGCTTCCCTTTGGTTAGGATGAATGGATCATGCCCCGCGCCCGGAATGGCCTATCATTCCGGGACCGCACCGAAGAACAAGAGGAGGCTGTCGCCATGTCCAAGGTCTATCCCGTACCCCCGGAATTCGCCGCCCAGGCCCATGTTAACGCCGAACAGTACCAGGAGATGTACCGGCGCTCGGTGGAGGATCCGGAGGGCTTCTGGGCCGAGCAGGCCGAGCAGTATCTGACCTTCTTCGACAAGTGGGACAAGGTGCTCGACTGGTCCTACATGGAGGAGGACCTGCACATCGAATGGTTCAAGGGGGCCAAGCTCAACGTCTCCTACAACTGTCTCGACCGGCACCTCGACAGCCGCGGCGACCAAACCGCCATCCTCTGGGAGGGAGACGACCCCAACGAGCCCAACCGCGCCATCAGCTACCGCGAGCTGCATGCCGACGTCTGCCGCTTCGCCAACGCGATGAAGGCCCGCGGGGTGAAGAAGGGCGACCGGGTCTCGATCTACATGCCCATGATCCCCGAGGCGGTGGTGGCCATGCTGGCCTGCACCCGGATCGGCGCCATCCACTCCATCGTGTTCAGCGCCTTCTCGCCCGACGCCCTGGCCAGCCGCATCCACGACTCCGACTGCGAATACCTGATCACCGCCGACCAGTCGATCCGCGGCGGCAAGGTGCTGCCGCTGAAGGCGAACGCCGACAAGGCGCTGGAGCAGTGCCCCAACGTGCACACCTGCTTCGTGGTCAGGCGCGGCGGCGAGCCGGTGGACTGGAACGAGGCGCGCGACGTCTGGTATCACGAGGCGATCGCCGCCGCCGAACCGGAGTGCGAGCCCGAGCCCATGGACGCCGAGGACCCGCTGTTCATCCTCTACACCTCCGGCTCCACCGGCAAGCCCAAGGGCGTGCTGCACACCACCGCCGGCTACCTGCTGCAGGCGGCCATGACCCACAAGCTGGTGTTCGACTACAAGGAC
>CAZVIG010000116.1:0-6706 GCA_964627395.1 uncultured Sedimenticola sp. | reverse complement strand
TGCCCCGCCCGTGCCCTCCTCCCCCTGCGCGGGGGACGCCCCACCCGATACCTGGGCGAGGCGCCGGCGGCGCAGGTTCTCCGGCAAGGCGTCGAGCAACTGGCGGGTGTAGTCGTGCCGGGGCTGGTGCAGGACTGCCTCGAGGGGACCGCACTCGACGAGCTTGCCGAGACGCATGACGCCCACCGTGTCCGCCATCTGCGACACCACGCCGAAGTCATGGGTGATGAACAGGATGCTCATGCCGGTGCGCGCCTGCAGGGATTTCATGAGACGCAGGATCTCCGCCTGCACGGTGACATCCAGGGCGGTGGTGGGCTCGTCGGCGATGAGCAGATCGGGCTCGCAGGCCATGGCCATGGCGATCATCACGCGCTGACGCTGGCCGCCGGAGAGTCGGTGGGGGTACTCGTCCACGCGCTGCTCCGGATGGGGGATCTGCACCTCGCGCAGGGCCTCGATGGCGCGCTGGCGCGCCGCGGCCTCGCTCATCGTCGGCCAGTGCAATTGCAGGGCCTCGGTGATCTGCTCGCCCACGGTCATCACCGGGTTCAGGGAGGTCATGGGTTCCTGGAAGATCATGGCGATGCGCGCGCCGCGGATCTCACGCCGCCGCGCCTCATCGAGCGTGAGCATGTCCACCTGCTCCGTCCCGCCCTCCTCGCGGCGACAGTTGAACAGGATCCGTCCCCCCGGGTGGGTGGTGATGTCGCGCGGCAGGAGCTGGATGATGGACAGGGCGCACACCGACTTGCCGCTGCCCGACTCGCCCACCAGGCAGAAGGTCTCGCCACGCGCGATGGTGAAACTGACGTCGTCCACGGCGCGCACGATCCCTTCGCCGGAGCGCAGGTGGGTGCGGAGGTGCTCCACCCGCAGCAGCATGTCGTCCGTCGTACTCACGGGCCCGTCCGCCGCAGGTGGGGATCGATGGCGTCGCGCAGGGCCTCGCCCATGAGGTTGTAGGCGAACACCGTGAGGAAGATCGCCCCGCCGGGAAACAGGGCCATCCACCAGTTGAAGCGCGATGACAGAATGGACTGGTTGAGCATCTGGCCCCAGGAGGGATCGCCGACGAGACCGAGACCGAGGAAACTCAGTACCGCCTCGGCGAGGATCGCCGAGGCGACGCCGAAGCTCGCCCCCACCAGCACCGGCGCGATACCATTGGGCAGCATGTGGCGAAACAGGATGGACGGCAGGGGCAGGCCGCAGGCGATGGCCGCCTGCACGTAGTCCTGCTTGCGCAGCTTGAGAAATTCCGCGCGCACGTAGCGTGCGTAGCCCGACCAGCTGGTGATACCGATGATCACCATCAGCATGTAGAGACTGCGGCCGAAGAAGGCCACGAAGGTGAGCAACAGGAACAGCGTGGGTATGGCCTCGAAGATCTCCACCAGGCGCATGCCGATGATGTCCACCACGCCGGAGAAGTAGCCCATCAGCCCGCCGATGAGGATGCCAATGAGCATGGCGATGCCGGTGGCGACGAAGCCGATCCCCAGCGCGATGCGCGCGGCGTGGATCATGCGGCTCAATACATCGGCGCCGTTCTCGTCGGTACCGAACAGGTGCACGCGCCGCGGCGCCTCCAGGGGCGCCTCCAGGCCGGTGTAGCCTTCGTCGCGCAGGTAGTCCTGGGGTGAATACGGGATGGGCGCGCGGATCACCCAGTCGTACCGCCCCGCCGCCTCCGCCTGGCGATACGCGGCGTAACTGACCAGCTTCGGCGGCTGCACGAAGGCGTAACTCAGGGCGGCGCCGGCCGACAGCACCGCCACAAAGATGGCCACGGCATGGCGAAAGCGCGGCCGCCGCCACAGCAGTGCCACGACGCAGGAGAAGACGATGAGCAGGGTCACGTCGCCGGGGCCGAGGTATTGCAGCACCGGGCTGCGCCACGCGCCGTCTTCACTCAGCAACAGGGGATGGCTGGTGGCGATGAAGGGCGCGAACACGGCCAGCACGGCGAGCAGCAGCACCCAGGCCAGGCCGAGGCGCGCGGCGCGCTGCGAGAAGGCGTCACGCAGCACGCGCAGGGCGTAACCGCTACCATGCCGGGCCTGGGCGTCGAGGGCCTGCTCAGTCATAGCTCACCCGGGGATCGGCAATGGCATAGAGGATGTCGGCGACGAGGTAGCCCACCAGCGTCAACAGACCGCTGAAGAGGGTAATGGACAGCACCAGTTCGCGGTCCCGCCCCTTGACCGCCTCCACCGCCAGCTTGCCCATGCCCTCGATGGAAAAAATGGTCTCCACCACCACCGAGCCGGCCAGCAGTGCCGGCAGCAGCGTGGCCGAGACGGTGATGAGCGGCAGCAGGGAATTGCGAAACACGTGGCGCCACAGCACGTCGCGCTCGGGCACCCCCTTGGCGCGCGCGGTACGGGCAAAATCGGCCAGCAGGTTCTCCAGCACCGCGGTGCGCGTGAGCTTGGCGAGGAAGGCAAAGCCGTTGTAGGACAGGGCCAGCACCGGCAGCACCAGGTGCCACAGGCGATCGAGCAGGAAACCGCGCACGAAAGGACCGTCCATGAAATACGCGCCCAGCGCCGCGCCGAGACTCAGGCCAAGGATGCCGAAGGTGGCCACGCGCAGGGCGAGGAAGTCGGTCCAGGCCGAGAGCCCGGCCAGGGCGGCGACGAAAACGATGAGGAACAGCCAGGTAAACCAGTGCGCCTCCCCCGGCAGGGCGTTGGCCATGAGGCCGCCGAGCACGCCGCCGGCGGCGACGAACACCGTCACGCGCCAGCGCGTGTGCCGCCAGCGCGCCGCCCACACCGCCAGGCCCGTAGCGAGGAGCACGCACAGGAACAGGATCCCCACGTCGCCGAGGCCACCGAAGTGCGGCAGGAAGGGCATGTCCTGCGCCTCGCGCGCGCTCAGCCCCGAGGCGGGAAACCAGCGCCACACGTCGTCGTTGGCGAAAAAGCCGATCATCAGCACGCCGGCGAGCATGGTGGGCACCGACCACAGGCCCAGCAGGGTGATGCCCGAACCCACGTCGAAGGACTTGCCGCGCCGGGTGGCGGCGCGCACCCCCACGGAGATGGCCACCAGGTAGATCAGGGGAATGGAGAGCACGTTGAGCAACAGCGTGATGGGCACGCGCTCGGTGATCAGATCCAGCGCCGGGCGCCCGTAGAGAAAACTCTTGCCGAAGTCGGAACCCTTCCACAGGGAAAAGCCGTCGATGTCGCCCTCCTCGTCCAGGGTAAAGCCCACCGGCGAGACGTTGTTTAGCCAGCGCAGGTACTGCACCGGTGCCGGATCGTCGAGGCCGTAGATACGGTTGTAGTACTCCTCCAGCGCGCGCTTGGCCTCCGGGTCAAGGTTCTGCGCACCCACCAGGGTCTGGGCGGTGACACCACCCGGCGCCGCCGCCATGACCGTGAAGACGATGAGCGTGATCCCCAGCAGCGTCGGGATCATCAACAACAGGCGGCGCAGGATGTAGGTGTGCATGCTCGCGAACGGCGGTTTCGTGTTGACCCGGTGGTGTTGACCCAGTGGTATTGATTCAGTGGCGGCGCATCAGCGGTAGCGCTGCTCCGCGCGGGGCACATAGATCTCCATGGGGACGAGCGTGGAGTTCAGCCCCAGGCGGGTGACATCCACGTTGCGAATGCGCTTGTCGATAAAGACCAGCGACTTGCCACGCGTGAGAAAGGTATAGGGCTGGTCCGCGTAGAGGATGCGCTCCGCCTGGCGCCAGAGTTCCATGCGCCTGGCATCGTCCACCGTGCGCCGCGCCCTGTCGATGAGGGTATCCAGCTCGGGGTTGGCATAGTGCATGAAGTTCTCCCCCTGGTTCTCGATCTGGCTGCTGTGGAACATCTGAAAGATGTCTACTTCCACGCCGCTGGTCCAGCCGAGGGTGATGGCGTCGAAGTCACGCGTGTTGAGGGCATCGAGCATCACCGCCCATTCGGTGGGCCTGGGCCTGAGCTGGATGCCGGCGCGGGCGTACATGTCCCTGAGCAGCAACACCATGCGCTGGGTGTCTTCCCGTCCCTGCCCATAGGTCAGCTCGAATTCGAAGGGCTGCCCGTCGGCGCCCTCGAGGACACCGTCGCCGTCGCGATCCTCGAACCCCGCCTCCTTCAGCAGGCGCCTGGCCTCTTCGAGATCCGTCTGCCAGGGCTTGAGCGCCGGGTCATGCTGGGGGCTGGCATTGCTGAAGGGGCTGACGGTGGGTTCGGCATAACCGAGATAGATTTCACGAATGATGGTCTGCACGTCGGTGAGCAGGCTCATGGCGCGGCGCACGCGCACGTCGGCAAAACGCGTGGGCCTGCCCTCGCGCTGCTGGTTCCAGGCTATGTAGGAGTATCCCTGCACCGGGTTCATGTATTCCCAGTTCTGCGCCCGTGCCATGATCTTGGGATCCTCGAGCAGCTTTCGGTATTCCACCGGACGCGCACCGTACATGTCCAGCTCGCCGTTGCGGAAGGTGATGAGCCGCGCGCTGGCGTTGACGATGAACTTCCAGCTCAGGCGGTCGAAGGGCGGCGCCACCGGCCCCCAGTAACGCTCGTTGCGTTCCAGCTCGATGAAGCCCATGTCCGGCGTCCAGCCCTTCGGATCCTGCAGGCGGTAAGGCCCGCTGCCGAACAGCAGCCCCTTGGACTCGTTGAATTTCTGCGGCTCCTTGAGATAGGGCGCATAGAAATGTTTCGCCAGGATCCGCATGCCGCCGGCCATGGCCATGGCGTTGAAATAGGGCTCCTTGAAGGTAAACACCACCGTGTGCGGCCCCTTCGCCTCCACGCGTGCGATGCGGGAACCCATCAGGGCGCGCTCCCGCGGGGCCTTGATGGCGGGGGTCATGATGAAATCGAAGGTGAATACCACGTCCTCGGCGGTGACGGGCTTGCCGTCGGCGAAGCGCGCCTCCGGGCGCAGGTGAAAGGTAAATACCAGGCCATCGTCCGAGATGGTCCAGTCCTTCGCCAGCAGGCCGTTCCATTCCAGTGTCTCGGGATCACGAATGACCAGCGTCTCCAGCACGTAATCCTGGATGATGGAGCCATAGAGATCCTGGGTGACCAGGGGCGTGACGGTCTTCAGCGGGGAGGCAAAGGCCCGCACCAGCCAGTCACCCTCGGCATAGTCGGGCCGCGCGGCGGCCGCCGCGGCGCGCCGGAAGGCCGGCGGCACCGCCGAGGCGTCGGCCGGGCCCGCTGTGCCGGGCGAGGCCGTGCCCGGCGCGCGAGCGCCGCCGCCGCTGGCCACGGCGCGGCGCAACTGGCGCAGATCCTGCGCCTGCTCGGCCATCACCTGTTCCATCTCCGCGAGCTTGAGCCACTGACGGTCCACCATGTACATGGCCAGCACCAGCAGGACAATGATCACGGCGAAAATGGAAAAATAAACGAAATCCTTGCTGGTAAAGCGCTTGTCCATGAAAACCTTACGACCCCTTCGCTGTTGTTTCCCCCGGCGTCGCGTTCCGGCCCGCATGGGCTCCCCGGGTTGGTCGGCACCCTGCCCATGCTATAGCAAGGCAGGCCGGGACTCAAACAAACGGTTAACGATTCCAAGGACTTAGTGTATGATTCGCCTCATTGCCGTGGCCGCCGCGAGGCCTCGCCGCAGACAGAACAACAAATTTCGACGAGGGACAGGACTATGGGATTTCTGGCAGGCAAACGCGCCCTGATCGTGGGGCTGGCGAGCAACCGCTCCATCGCCTGGGGTATCGCCCAGGCCATGCGCCGCGAAGGCGCCGAACTGGCGTTCACCTACCAGAACGACAAGCTGGAAGGCCGCGTGGCCAAGATGGCCGCGGAGCTGGATTCGGACATCATCGTTCCCTGTGACGTCAGCGAGGACGAGGCCATCGATGCCGTATTCCAGCACCTCGATGATTTCTGGGACGGCCTCGACATCATCGTCCACTCGGTGGCCTATGCGCCGCGCGAGGCCCTCGAGGGCGACTACCTGGACGCCGTGACGCGCGACAGCTTCCGCATCGCCCACGAAATCAGTTCCTACAGCTTCGCCGCCCTGGCCAAGGCCGGGCGCAACATGATGGAAGGCCGCGACGGCGCCCTGCTCACCCTCAGCTACCTCGGCGCGGAGCGTTCCATGCCCAACTACAACGTCATGGGTCTGGCCAAGGCCAGCCTCGAGGCCAACGTGCGCTACATGGCGCAGAGCCTCGGCCCCGACGGCATCCGCGTCAACGCCATCTCCGCCGGCCCCATCAAGACCCTCGCCGCCGCCGGCATCAGCAACTTCCGCAAGATGCTCGATCACGTGGAGCGCGCCGCGCCACTGCGCCGCAACATCACCATCGAGGAAGTGGGCAACGCCGCCGCCTTCCTGTGTTCCGATCTGGCCAGCGCCATCACCGGCGAGATCATGTACGTGGACAGCGGCTACAACACCATCGGCATGGAACCCCTGGGCGAGGACTGAATCAGGTTCGCGGTTCGAGGATCCTGATCCCCGCCCCCTGTCCCCCGCCCTGGGGGCGGGGGGACCGACATTTCAACCTCTGTCAGTCATGTCACTCCGGACGAGTAGAGCGAGACCCGGAGTCCAGTGGACTGTTTCTCCTGGATTCCCGCCTGCGCGGGAATGACGGCGCAAATCAGCGCGCTATTGCGCCGATGGACCCGGAGCACTGGCGAGGACCGAGGATCTTGATCCCCGCCCCCTGTCCCCCGCCCTGGGGGCGGGGGGACCGACATTTCAACCT
>CAZVIG010000115.1:0-6725 GCA_964627395.1 uncultured Sedimenticola sp. | reverse complement strand
TTCGACCAGGCGGCGGCGCGGCGCATGGCGGAGCTGCCCGGCCTGGTGCTGATCGCCGGGCGCTACGAGGGGGTGGACGAGCGCCTGCTCGAGGCCTGCGTGGACGAGGAATGGTCGATCGGCGACTACGTCCTCTCCGGCGGCGAGCTGCCCGCCATGGTGCTGATGGATGCGGTGATCCGGCTGCTGCCGGGGGCGCTGGGCCACGACGACTCGGCGCGGCAGGACTCCTTCTTCGAGGGCCTGCTGGACTGTCCGCATTACACGCGGCCGGAGGAGATCCTCGGCCGCCGGGTGCCGGAGGTGCTGACCTCCGGCGACCACGAACGGATCCGGCGCTGGCGCCTGCAGCAGGCGCTGGGCCGGACCTGGCTGAGACGGCCGGACCTGCTGCAGGACCGGCCCCTCGGCGAGGAAGAGCAGGCACTGCTCGAGGCATTTCTGCGCGACCGCGAGGAAGGGCAGGAGACGGACTGAAAAACCCTTTCCCTCTCGTGGGGGAGAGGGCAGGTGATTTAACGCAACCGTGCCGAGAGGCACCGTATCCCAACAGGGTCAGGAGCAAGGGCGATGAGCAACATCATCCAGGAACTCGAAGCAGAACAGATGAACAAGGAGATCCCGGAGTTCGGTCCGGGTGACACCGTGGTCGTCCAGGTGAAGGTGAAGGAAGGCAACCGCGAGCGCCTGCAGGCCTTCGAGGGCGTCTGCATCGCCAAGCGCAACCGCGGCCTCAACTCCGCCTTCACGGTGCGCAAGATCTCCCACGGCGAGGGCGTGGAGCGTGTCTTCCAGACCTACAGCCCGCAGATCGCGGCCATCGAGGTGAAGCGTCGCGGCGACGTGCGTCGCGCCAAGCTCTACTACCTGCGCGGTCGCACCGGCAAGGCGGCCCGCATCAAGGAGAAGATCTCCGGCAAGTGAGGCGGCGCGCCGGCGCCCGCCGGCAGCCGTTTTCCCGTTGCAAGGCCACCCGGCTGCGGCCCGGTGGCCTTGCGCCTGTCCGGCCGGCGATAATGCCGCGATGAGCCCGCGAACCACCAGCTTCTACTGGCACGACTACGAGACCTGGGGCGCCGATCCCGCGCGCGACCGCGCCGCCCAGTTCGCCGGTCTGCGCACCGACCTGGACCTGAACCCGGTGGGCGAGCCCCTGGTGATCTTCGCCCAGCCCGCCGACGACATGCTGCCCCAGCCGGGCGCCTGCATGGTGACCGGCATCTCGCCGCAGCAGGCACGTGCCGAGGGCATGCCCGAGGCGGACTTCTTCCGCCACATCCACGCCGAGATGATGCAGCCGGGCACCTGCTCGCTGGGCTACAACACCCTGCGCTTCGACGACGAGGTGACCCGCTACGGCCTGTATCGCAACTTCTTCGACCCTTACGAGCGGGAATGGAAGAACGGCAACTCCCGCTGGGACCTGATCGACGTGGTGCGCCTGACCCGCGCCCTGCGCCCGGAGGGCATCGAGTGGCCGGAGAAGGAGCCGGGTGTCACCAGCTTCCGCCTGGAGGCGCTCACCGAGGCCAACGGCATCGAGCACAGCGGCGCCCACGACGCCCTGGCGGACGTGCATGCCACCATCGCCCTGGCGCGCCTGGTGCGGGAACGTCAGCCGCGCCTGTTCGACTACGTCTTCAGCCACCGGGACAAGCACGCCCTGGCGGCGATGCTGGACCCGGCAGGCAGCCGGCCGGTGCTGCACGTCTCCGCCAAATACCCGGCGCGCCTGGGCTGCATCGCCGCGGTGCTGCCCCTGGCGCCGCACCCGCGCAACCGCAACTCCGTGATCGCCTTCGACCTGCGTGCCGACCCCGCGCCGCTGCTGGAGCTGGACGCCGAGGCGCTGCGCGAACGCCTCTACACCCGCAGCGAGGACCTGCCCGAAGGGGTGGAGCGGATCCCGCTCAAGGAGGTGCACATCAACCGCGCGCCGGTGGTGGTGCCCATGACCACCCTCACCGAGCGGGCGCGCGAGGAATGGCAGATGGACCCGGTCGTCGAGCAGCGCCACCTGGAGACCCTGCTGGCGCACCGTCCCGCCCTGCAGCGCAAGCTGGCGGAGGTGTATGCGGAGCGGGAGTTCCCGCCGCGCGATCCCGACCTGGATCTCTACGGCGGCTTTCTTAACGATGCCGACCGCCGCCGCTGCGAGCAGGTGCGCGCCACCGCCCCCGAGGCGCTCGCCGGCCTGGATCTGCGCTTCGACGATCCGCGCATGAACGTCCTGCTGTTCCGCTACCGCGCCCGCAACTGGCCCGAGACCCTGAACCCCGAGGAACGCGCCCGCTGGGATGCCTGGCGCCGCGCGCGGGTGCGCGATCCCGAGGGCGGGTCCAGCATCACCCTGGACGCCTACCGCCGCGAGCTGGCGCGGCTCGCCGCCGACACCGGATTGTCGGAGCATCAACGGCGGGTGGTGGACGAGCTGCTGGAGTGGCCTTCGCTGGTGGGACTCGACTGAGCGGCTGAACGACCGGCAGGGGCCGGATCAGGCGCTGTCGTCCACCCACTCCTGGAGGGCGGCGATCAACTGCCGGGCCTGGTCGGGGCTGGAGATGTTGAACTTCGACTTCTGCTGGTATTCGCCGTTGCGCTTCTGGTAACGGCGGATCGAGTACTTGTCCTTGCCGTAGGCCTGCTTGGCGTTGTCCCACTCCTGGTAGCGGTAGATGATGGTGGTCCAGGCGCCCTTGGAGAGGACGCGCTTGTCCAGCTCCTTGACGATGTCCACGCCGCCCTCGTTGTAGTTGATGGTCAGTTCGTCGGGTGTGCTGGCCATGATGACTCCTGCTTCTGGCTGTGATCGGGTGTCGTATCCGGATGGGACCGCATCAAGTAAACCGCAAGCCACCGCCGGACGCAAAGGCGATCCACCCATGGCCGGCCCTCACTCGATGGCACCGTTGTTGAGCAACAGTTGCACCAGCTCCGGCGGCCCCCGGCGGCGCGCGATGGTGAGCGCCGTCTCGCCCGCGGCATTGCGTGCGTTGACGTCCGCCCCCTCCTGGATCAGATGGTGCACCAGCCGGTGGTTGCCGTGCGCGGTGGCGATCAGCAGCGGGGTGTTGCCCTCCGCATCGCGCGTCTCCAGGTCGGCGCCCTTGCGCTTCAGATAGCGCACCAGATCGCGGTCGGTGACGTTCTGGCGCGCCACCTCCAGCAGCAGCGCCGAGGGGTCGAAGTGCGCGCCCGCGCGGATCAACACGTCCGCCACCTGGGTGCGGCCGTTGAGGATGGCCAGCTCCAGCGGGGTGTGCCCCTCGCGGTCGCGCGCATCCACCGGCACCCCGTGCTTCAGCAGCATTTTCACCATCACCGCCCGTCCCTTGGCGGCCGCCTCGTGCAGCGGCTGGCGGCCGTTGGGGAAGGGGCGGTCCACCGGGGTGCCCCAGTAGAGGTGGCGTTCCAGTTGGTCGATGTCCCCGCGCTCCACCGCCAGGTACAGCGACACGGTGGGCCGGTCGGGCTTGCTGCAGGCGGTCAGACCTGCGAGCAGGGCCAGGAGGGCGGCCAGGAACAGACGCCGGAGAGAGAAGTGCTGTTTCATGACGCCAAGATACCACCTGGCCCCGGGCAATGGGGTATCCTCTGCGCTTTTCCCGAGAGGTGGCACGGTGGGCCTGCTGGGCAAGATACTCCTGACCCTGGTGGTGATCGCAGTGGCGGTGCTGGTGCTGCGCCAGCGCGCCCAGGCGCGCCCGCCGCTGGTGGTGGTCCCGCGCCGCGAGGTGCCGCCCCGGCGCGGTGGCCTGCCGGTGGGCTGGCTGGCGAGTGCGGTGGTGGTGCTGATGCTGGCGATCGCCGGCTACTGGCTCTACAGCAACTGGCGGGACGCCCACGAGGTGCTCTATCTGCGGGTGGTGGACGCCGGCAGCGGCCATGTCGTCCACTACAGGGCCTATCGCGGCGACATCGGAGACCGCGAGTTCGTGACCACCGACGGCACCCGGGTGCGCCTGGCCGAGACCGAGCGTCTGGAGACCACCACTATTCCGCCGGCCCGAAATTGAAGGCCAGGGAGAGGCGCAGCCGCCCGCTGCGGTTGGCCTCCACCGCATGCGCCAGGCGCGGCGGAAAGAACAGCATCTGGCCCGCCTCCGGGCGCACCCGCCGCACCCCCTCCGCCGGATACAGCAACAGGTCGCCGCACGCCGGCGGCGTCTCGATGTAATAGACCCCGGAGAGCAGCTCCCCGCCCTCCTCGTGGTTGTGCCGTGCGGTGCGGTCGCCCGGCTGCATGCGGTTGAACCAGAAGATGCAGCGCAGCGCATCGCGCTCCAGGATGCGCCGCGCGGCCGCCTCCGCCAGGGCCAGCACCGGCTCCGCCTCGGGGATCGCCTCGCGCGCGATCCAGGTGTTCTCGTAGCGCCCCAGCTCGCGGTGTGACTGGCGCATGTGCGGGCCGCCGAACTCCCGCTCGAAGGCGGCCGCCAGGGTACGGTTGACGGCTTCGGCCTCGGTCAGGCGGGTCCGGTACAGCGGCGGCTCGTGGGTCAGCGGCGGCAGATCCATGGTCGGGCGGTCGAATCGGGCTGGGGCTTCCTATTCTATCGTGGACCGGGCCTGCCCGATGCGTGCGACGAAAACCGGTCCGACCCAGGCACCCGGCCCGACCCAGGTCGTGGCTGAAGCCACTCCCACAGAGGGGGTGTGCGCAGCCCTGTGGGAGGGCCTTCAGGCCGCACCGTCGCCCCCGGCACTCGGCACCGGCTCAGCTCCAAACCCCCGGGCGGAAGGAGTAGCTGTCGAGGATGCGCATGTAGTTGACCCGCTCGAAGGCGGAGGTGTCGGTGACCGCATACTGGCTCACCCGGCCGCGGAATTCGTCGATGGATTCGAAGCCCTGCTGTTCCATCCACTCGCGGATGCCGGCGAGGACGCGGCCGAGGTGTTCCGGGCCCTGTTGCAGCAGGGCGGTGCACAGGTGCACCACGTCGGCGCCGGCGAGCAGCATCTTGATGGCGTCGGCAGCGTCGTGCACCCCGCTGGTGGCGCCCAGCGACAGGCCGACCCGCTTGTAGAGCATGGCGATCCAGCGCATCGGCAGCAGGGCGTCGGCGGAGCTGGAGGGGTGCAGGCTGTGCTGGAGCTGCAGGTTGTCGATGTTGATGTCCGGCTGGTAGAAGCGGTTGAACAGGGACACCCCGCGCGCGCCGGCGTTCTCCAGGCGCTTGACCATGTGGCCGATGGAGCTGAAGAAGGGCGAGAGTTTCATGTTGATGGGCAGGGTGATCTCCTCGCGCAGGTGGTTGAGGAGCTGCACATAGCGCTGCTCCACCTGCTCGCATTCCTCCCAGGGCGCGGAGGCGATGTAGTAGACGTTCAGCTCCAGGGCATCGGCGCCGCCTTCCTGCAGGAGTTTCGCGATGTCCAGCCAGCCGCTGTCGGTGACGCCGTTGAGGCTGGCCACCACCGGGATGTCGAGGCTCGCCTTGAGCGCGGCGAGCTGTTCCAGGTAGCGGTCCAGTTCTCCGGGGAAGTCCATGTGGTCGGGCAGGAAGTCGTCCGCCTCGGCATGGCCGTGGTCCTGGTGATGCAGGAAGCGCACCATCGCCTCCTCCTCGGCGGTGATCGCCTCCTCGAATAGGGAATACATCACCAGGGCGCCGGCGCCCGCATCCTCCAGTGCGCGCGCCGTGTCCAGGCTGCGGGTGAGGGGCGATGCCGAGGGCACCAGGGGATTCTCCAGGTGCAGTCCGAGCCAGTTGGTCTTGAGGTTCATGCGCTGCCTCCTCCAGTGGTGCCGGGCGCCGTCTCCCCGGGGGCCGGTTCGCCGGTGAGCTTGATGTGGGCGAGCTGTTCGTACAGGTGGAACCGCTCCTTGACGTGGCGCTGGGCCTCGGCCAGGAAGCGCTGCGCCGCATCGGGATGGGTGCGGAACAGCACCGCGAAGCGGGTCTCGCTCTGCGCGAACTCCTCGTAGGGGATGCTGGGCGGCTTGCTGTCCATGTGCAGCGGGCTCTCGCCGCGCGCGATGCGCCGCGGGTCGAAGCGGAACAGCGGCCAGTGTCCGGCGTTCACCGCCAGGTTCTGTTGGCGGATGTTGTTGGACAGGTCCACCCCGTGGGCGATGCAGGGGGAATAGGCGATGATCAGCGAGGGCCCGTCGTAGCTCTCCGCATCGAGGAAGGCGCGCAGGGTCTGGACGTCCTTGGCGCCGAAGGCCACCTGGGCGACATAGACGTTGCCATAGGCCATCGCCATCATCGCCAGGTCCTTCTTCATGACCGGCTTGCCGCCGGCGGAGAACTTGGCCACCGCGCCCAGCGGCGTGGCCTTGGAGGTCTGGCCGCCGGTGTTGGAATAGACCTCGGTGTCCAGCACCAGGATGTTGACGTTGCGCCCCGAGGCGAGCACATGGTCCAGGCCGCCGTAGCCGATGTCGTAGGCCCAGCCGTCGCCGCCGATCAGCCAGACGCTCTTCTTCACCAGGTAGTCGGCCACCTCCAGCAGATGCGTTGCATCCGGGTGGTCCAGGCTCGCCAGCGCCGACTTCAGGCGTTCCACCCGCTCGCGCTGTTCGTGGATGCCGGCCTCGTCTTCCTGGCTTGCTTCCAGCAAGCCGGTTACCAGTTCCGGGTCGAGCCGGTCGCGCAGCCGTTCCAGCAGCTCGCGGGCGTGGCGGGTTTGGGCGTCCACCGCGGTGCGTAGGCCCAGGCCGAACTCGGCGTTGTCCTCGAACAGGGAGTTGTTCCAGGTGGGGCCGCGCCCCTCGGGGT
>CAZVIG010000114.1:0-6756 GCA_964627395.1 uncultured Sedimenticola sp. | reverse complement strand
GGCCAGACCAGCCCTTGCCCAGCGACCTGCTGGGACCCGACGCGCCGGCGCTGGCATTCCGGCCGGTGCCGCCGCGCTCCGAGGACGCCTTCATCCGCCGCCTGCGCTCGCCCGACGAGGCGCCGCCACCCATGCCGCGGGTGAGGCTGCGCCCGGACGCCGACGGCGGCGAGGTGGTGATCCGCGCCGAGCGCCTGGAGCGCCGCTTCGGCGACTTCGTGGCGGTCAAGGGCATCAGCTTCGAGGTGAGACGCGGCGAGATCTTCGGCCTGCTGGGCGCCAACGGGGCGGGCAAGTCCACCACCTTCCGCATGCTCTGCGGGCTGCTGCCGGTGAGCGGCGGTCGTCTTTCGGTGGCCGGGCACGACCTGCGACATGCCGCGGCCCGGGCGCGCGGGCGCATCGGCTACATGGCACAGAAGTTCTCGCTCTACGGCAACCTCACGGTCCTGCAGAACCTGCGCTTCTTCGCCGCCAGCTACGGGCTGCGCGGCCGGCGCCGGCGCGAACGGGTGGACTGGGCGCTGGACAGCTTCGAGCTGCGCCCCCTCGCCCGGCGCAACACTCGGGTACTGTCGCTGGGCCACAAGCAGCGCCTGGCCTTCGCCGCCGCCCTGATGCACGAGCCGGAGATCCTGTTTCTGGACGAGCCCACCTCCGGGGTCGATCCCATCGCGCGGCGCGAGTTCTGGGCGCGCACCAACGCCCTGGCCGAGGCGGGCATCACGGTGCTGGTCACCACCCACTTCATGGAGGAGGCCAACTACTGCGACCGCCTGGTGATCATGGCCGAGGGCGAGGTGCTGGCCGAGGGCAGCCCGGCGCAGATCCGCGCCCTGGCGCGCGACCCGCAGCACCCCGAGCCCTCCATGGAGGATGCCTTCATCGCCCTGGTGGCGCGACGGGAGCAGGCGGCATGAAGGGGGCGGTCGCCGGCCGGCGCCGTCTGCGCGGCATGGTGCGCAAGGAGTGGCTGCAGATCCTGCGCGACCCCTCCAGCATCGCCATCGCCTTCGTG
Source organism: uncultured Sedimenticola sp. (assembly GCA_964627395.1). Taxonomy (GTDB): domain Bacteria; phylum Pseudomonadota; class Gammaproteobacteria; order Chromatiales; family Chromatiaceae; genus MONJU. The sequence goes on along the minus strand of CAZVIG010000114.1, from coordinate 5,738 downwards.
CTGCCGGTGGTGCTGCTGTTCCTGTTCGGATACGGAATCTCGCTGGACGCCAAGGACATCCGACTGGGGCTGGTGATCGAGCACATGGACAGCGACAGCCGCGACCTGGCCGGCGCCTTCGCCCGCTCGCATTTCTTTCAGCCCCACTACTACCGCGACATCCAGTCCGCCCAGCAGGACCTGGTGGCGCACCGCCTGGACGGCATCGTCTGGCTGCGCCACGACTTCAGCCGCCGCCTGCGCCAGGGCGACCCGGCTGCCGTCGGGGTGCGGGTCAACGGCACCGACGCGAACCAGGCGCGCATCACCAGCGGCTACATCCAGGGCGTCTGGTTCGGCTGGCTGGAGAAATACGCCCGCGCCCACGGACGCGACCTCGATATACCGGTACGCCTGGACCACCGGGTCTGGTTCAATCCGGCGGTGGTCAGCCGCCAGTTCCTGGTGCCGGGGCTGATCGCCATCATCATGACCCTGATCGGCTCGCTGCTCACCGCCATGGTGGTGGCGCGCGAATGGGAACGCGGCACCATGGAGGCGCTGATGGCCACGCCCCTGCGCATGCCCGAGATGCTGGCCGGCAAGCTGATCCCCTACTTCGGCCTCGGGATGCTTGGGATGCTGTTCACCGTGGCCCTGGCGCTGTGGGCGTTCGACGTGCCCTTGCGCGGCAGCTTCGCCACCCTGCTGGCCGCCAGCGCGTTGTTCATGCTGGTGGCCCTGGCGATGGGGTTGCTGATCTCCATCGTGGCCAAGAACCAGTTCGTGGCCGGACAGATCGCCATCATCGTGACCTTTTTGCCGGCCTTCATCCTGTCCGGCTTCATCTTCGACATCGGCTCCATGCCACAACCAATTCAGGTGATCACCCACCTGGTGCCCGCCCGCTACTTCGTGGCCATCCTGCAAACCCTGTTCCTGGCCGGCGACATCTGGGCAGTGATCCTGCCCAACCTGGGCGCCATGGCGGTGATGCTGCTGATCTTCCTGGCCGTCATCCGGCGCAAGGCGCACCGCCGCATCGCATGAACGCCCTGCTGCAACTGCTCGCCCTGATCCACAAGGAGTTCCTGGCGTTGTTGCGCGACCCGCGCAGCCGCCTGGTGCTGATCGCGCCGCCGGTGCTGGAGCTGCTGATATTCGGCTATGCCGCCACCTTCGATCTCGACCGGGTGCCCGTGGCGGTACACAATCCCGACCGCGGCAGCCTGTCGCGGCAACTGCTGGCACGTGTCGAGGGCTCGCCCGCCTTGCAGGTGGTGGCGAACGTGACCTCCGAATCCCAACTGCGGCATCTGATCGATGCGCGTCATGCGATGCTCGCACTGGACTTCGATCCGAACTTTTCGCGCGACATCGCCCAGGGGCGCAGCGGGAGGCTGCAGGCCATACTGGACGGGCGCAACTCCAACAATGCCCTGATCGCGCTCGGCTATCTGCGCAACATCCTGATCGACTTCAACCAGCAGCAGGCGCTGGCGCGCGGCGGCCCGCCATTGCCGGCGGTACTGGAGGTCCGCGCCTGGTACAACGAGAACATGATCTCGCGTTGGTTCATCGTGCCCGGTATCGTCGGCCTGTTGCTGATCTCCGTGACCCTGCTGGTGACGGCTCTGTCGATCGCCCGCGAACGGGAGGAAGGTACCTTCGACCAGCTCCTGGTCACCCCGCTGCGGCCCTGGCAGATCCTGTTGGGCAAATCGATCCCGGGACTGCTGATCGGGCTGGTGGAGGCCAGCTTCATCGTCCTGCTGGCGGTCACCTGGTTCGAGGTGCCCCTGCGCGGCAGCCTCGGCGCCCTGTATCTGGGTGTGCTGCTGTTCCTGCTCTCCGGCATCGGCGTGGGGCTGATGATCTCGGCCATCTCGGTCACCCAGCAGCAGGCGCTGCTCGGCGCCTTCCTGTTCCTGGTGCCGGCGGTGATCCTCTCCGGCTTCGCCACCCCCATCGCCAACATGCCCGAGGTGGTGCAGTGGATCAGCTATCTCGACCCGCTGCGCTACTTCCTGGTGATCGTGCGCGGGGTCTTTCTGGAGGGTGCGGATACGAGTCTGCTGCTGCACCAGTACTGGCCCATGGCCCTGATCGGCGGGGTGGCGTTGCTCGCCGCGGACTGGCTGGCGCGGCATCGCATGTACTGACGACAGGCGATGGGCGTGAAAAACCACAGAGAGCACAGAGATCACGAAGCATCCGGGGTTGCTACTGTCGGGCCTGAAGGCCCTCCTACAGGTGCATGACCAGGGCGCATACACCCGGAATCGAGCGATGGACGAACAGAAGAACCACCTGGCCGACGCCACCAGCCCCTATCTGCTGCAGCATGCGGACAACCCGGTGCACTGGTGGCCCTGGTGCGAGGAGGCGCTGCGACTGGCGCGCGAGCAGGACAAACCCATCCTGCTCTCGATCGGCTACTCCGCCTGTCACTGGTGCCATGTGATGGCCCACGAATCCTTCGAGGATCCGGCCACCGCCGAGGTGATGAACGCGCTGTTCGTCAACATCAAGGTGGACCGCGAGGAGCGCCCCGATCTGGACAAGATCTACCAGACCGCCCACCAGCTCCTGGCGCAGCGCCCCGGCGGCTGGCCGCTGACGGTGTTCCTCGATCCGCAGGACCTGGTGCCCTTCTTCGCCGGCACCTATTTTCCGCCCGAGCCGCGCCACGGGCTGCCGGCCTTCGTGGACCTGATGCGCCAGATCGACCGTGCCTGGCGCGAACAGCGTGAGGCCATCGGCGAGCAGAACCGCTCGCTGCAGGCGGCCCTGGAACGGCTGGAATCGGGCGCCGCGGGCGAGCTGCCGCCGGCCTCACGCATCGAGGCGGGGGTGGCCGGGCTGCTGCAACACTTCGACCGCCGGCACGGCGGCATCGGCGCCGCGCCCAAGTTTCCCCACCCCAACTCGCTGGAGCTGCTGCTGCGCCACGCCTGGCGGCATGACCATGCCGAGGCGCGCCACATGGCGCTTTTCACCCTGGAGCGCATGGCCGAGGGCGGCATCTTCGACCAGCTCGGGGGCGGCTTCTGCCGCTATTCGGTGGACGAGCAGTGGATGATCCCCCACTTCGAGAAGATGCTCTACGACAACGGGCCGCTGCTCGCTTTGTACGCCGACGCCTGGCTGGCCGACGGCCGGCGGCCGCTGTTCCGGCACGTCTGCCAGCGCACCGCCGAATGGGTGCTGCGCGAGATGCAGCTCCCCGAGGGCGGCTACTGCGCCAGCCTGGATGCCGACAGCGAGGGCGAGGAGGGACGGTTCTACGTCTGGGACCGCGCCGAGGTCGCCGAGCTGCTCGACGACGAGCAATACGATCTGTTCGCCGCGCGCTACGGCCTGGACCGCCCGCCCAACTTCGAGGGCCGCTGGCACCTGCACGTATTCGCCTCCACCGACGAGCTGGCCGAGCGCTTCGGCCTGCCGCCGCGCGAGGTGCGCCGCCGTCTCAAGGCCGCACGCGACCGGCTGTTCGCGGCGCGGAAGCAGCGGGTGCATCCGGGCCGTGACGACAAGGTGCTCACCAGTTGGAACGCCCTGATGATCCAGGGCATGGCCCGCGCCGGCCGCCTGCTGGAGCAGCCCGAATGGATCGCCTCGGCGCAGAAGGCCCTGGACTACCTGCGCGCCCGCCACTGGCGCGACGGCCGCCTGCTCGCCACCAGCCGCGCCGGCGAGGCGCACCTGCCCGCCTATCTGGACGACCACGCCTATCTGCTGAACGCCCTGCTGGAACTGCTGCAATGCCGCTGGGACGCCCGCGACCTGGCCTGGGCCCAGGCGCTGGCGGAGCTGCTGCTGGATCGTTTCGAGGATCGCGAACGCGGCGGTTTCTACTTCACCGCCGACGACCACGAGGCCCTGCCGGCGCGGCCGCGTCCCTTCGCCGACGACGCCATGCCCTCGGGCAACGCCATCGCCGCCTTCGCCCTGCAGCGTCTCGGTCTGCTGCTGGGCGAGCCGCGCTACCTGGCCGCCGCCGAACGCACGCTGCAAGCGGCCGCCGGCGAACTGGAGCAGGGCGCATGGGCCAGCCCCGGCCTGCTGATGGCGCTGCAGGAGCTGCACGACCCCACCGAGACCCTGATCATCCGCGGCCACGATGCCGCCCTGGCCGAGTGGCAGCGGACGCTCGCCGCCGACTATCACCCCTGGCGCCAGGCCTTCGCCATCCCTCTGGATGCGGAGCTGCCGCCCGCCTTGGCCGACAAGCAAGGCGAACCCGGGCGGGTCCTGGCCTACCGCTGCGTGGGCACCCGCTGCGAACCACCGCTCTCCGACCTGGATCAACTGCCGGCCTCGCCGCCCTCGCCAGACCACGACCGGAAGGGATAAGCTATCCCAACCCTCTGGCACAGAGGCCCCTTGTCGCACGGAGTTCCCGCCATGAAACAGCTCTCCCTGATCCTTGTCGCCCTGGCCAGCATCGCGGTCGGTATCTGGTTCGGCCTGCAGGGCGGCCAGCCCGAACCGGGCGCCGCCAAGGACCAGTACGCCCACCTCGGCGGCGACTTCACCCTGCAGGGGGCCAAGGGGCCGGTGAGCCTGCACGACTTCAAGGGCAAGGTGGTGGCGCTCTATTTCGGCTACACCCGCTGCCCAGACGTGTGCATCACCTCCCTGAGCAAGATGGCCCAGGCGCTCAAGACCATGACCCCGGAGGAGCGGGCGCAGATCCAGCCGATCTTCATCAGCATCGATCCGGAGCGGGACACCCCGGAGATCGCCGACCAGTACGCCAAGTATTTCTATCCCGGGGCGGTGGGCCTGAGCGGCACCCCGGAGCAGATCGCCGAGGTCGCCAAGCGTTACCTGGTGATCTATGAAAAGGTCCCCATGAAGGATTCGGCCATGGGCTATTCCATGGACCACTCCTCGATCATCTACGTCATCGGCCGCGACGGGAAGATCCACGCCCTGGTGCACCACGCCGACACCGCCGAGGCCCTGGCGCAGTATCTGCGCGAGGCGCTGGGCAGCGCCGCGCCCTCCCACGGCTGAACACCCTCCCCAAAAAACCCGAGCGTTTTGCTTGGTAATTATCCGGAAAGGGTCTATACCTAAAGGGCAGGCCCCACCATCCCATCGGAGAGAGGGCCGCCCGGCGACGCGGCGGAAGCCCGGCGCCGCCGGTATCACAACGAGATGAGCGTGGAGGCGTACTTTCGATGCAAGACACATCACCGATGACGACGGAGAACCTCGGCCTGCCCGAGGGTTACGAGGACTGGACCGAGCAGCAGGCGCTGCAGCTCGCCCGCGAGGAGGGCATCGAGCTGACCGACGCCCACTGGGAGGTGATCTACTTCCTGCGCAACCACTGCAAGGCCAAGGGCGCCTCGTGCAGCGCGCGGCATGTCATCAAGGCATTGTCGGACCGCTTCGCCGACCGCGGCGGCAAACGCTATCTGTACCGCCTGTTCCCCCACGGCCCGGTCTATCAGGCCTGCAAGATCGCCGGCCTGCCGATGCCGCCGAGCACCACCGACCTCTCCTTCGGCAGCGTCCACTGAGCATCGGCCGGGAGGGCCGCGCCCTCCCGGCATCCGGTCGATCCCGCTTCAGGGGCGTGGAGGGCGTCGTGCGCCCGCACGGCGCATGTCGCGGGCCAGACGATCCACCCGTCCCGCAAGGCCCCAGAACCCCAGCGCCGCGCCCAGCACGATCATCGCGGGGCCGGCGAGCAGCAGCAGGTCGTTCCAGTCGCCGCGGCGCTGGGGTTCTGGGGCCTTGCGGGA
>CAZVIG010000113.1:0-6759 GCA_964627395.1 uncultured Sedimenticola sp. | reverse complement strand
GTCGGCCACCACATCGAAGACGGTGCCGCCGCGGGCCTCGGGCACCGTCTGGTCCAGCTTGGCCACTTTCAAGCCAGGGCTGCGGATCACCTCCCCCTCGTCGGGCACCAGCTCGCCGGCGATGATCTTGAGCAGGGTGGACTTGCCCTCGCCGTTGCGGCCGAGCAGACAGATCCGCTCCCCCGGCTCGATGGTGAGGTTGACGGCCTCCAGAAGCGGCGGCGCCCCGAAGGAGAGGCCAAGGTCGCGAAGGGTGATCAACGGCATGAAAGCGGACAAATGCCCCGCAGAGGGGGTTGAAATTGTGCTGTCGCAGCGGCGCGGTTGATTGTTATCATTGCAGCGACAATAGATAGTGGAGTAGGCGCCTTCGCCCGCGCCGGGCCGATTATACCGCAACCGCCATGATCAAAACCGTCAGCAAAGAAGAAGCCTGGGAGGGCGTCGCCAACTGCAGGCTCTGCACCCTGCGCGATTCGGTGCTGTTCGCCGGCCTGGAAGAGAAGGACTTCGAACTCATCCACAAGCCCATCGAGCAGCTGCCGCTCAAACCCGGCGAGCTCATTTACCACGCCGGCGACCCGGCCGACCGCCTGTTTACCATCCGCAGCGGCCTGGTCAAGCTGGTGCAGTATCTCCCCGACGGCACTCAGCGCATCGTGCGCCTGTTGCGCGCCACCGACGTCACCGGGATGGAGGCCCTGGTGGGCGGCGAATACCAGCACGACGCCATCGTCATGCAGACCACCGAGATCTGCGTGCTGCCGGTGGACGTGGTCCAGCGCCTCAGCCAGGAGAACAGCCTGCTCCACCAGGAGCTGATGAAGCGCTGGCAGCGCGCCCTGGCCGAGGCCGACCTGTGGATCACCCAGCTCTCCACCGGCTCGGCCCGCCAGCGGGTGGCACGGCTGCTGCTCAAGCTGGTGTGTGACGACGACGACCGCTGCGAACTGTTCAACCGCGAAGACATGGGCGCCATCCTGGGCATCACCACCGAAACCGCCAGCCGCACCGTGGCCGATTTCAAGCGCAAGGGCCTGTTAAGGGAGATCGCGCCCAACCAATACGTGGCCGACAAGAGCGCCCTCCAGGCGGTGGCCGAAGACAGCTGAGGCGCGCTTTCCTGACCCCGGTCAAACCGGGCCGCCCGGTAGCCCGGCGGCGCCCTGGAATCTGTTATTCTTGGGCCATCGCGGAACCACCGGCTGAAGTACCATGCAAGCGCGCAGGCAGGCCGCCCCGCCGGGGCTGGAAGGACCGTGGCAGGCGCTCGAAGCGCACGTCAGGGAGATCGAAACCACTCATCTTCGCGACCTGTTCGCGCAAGATCCCCAAAGGTTCGACAAATTTTCCCGCCGCCACGGCGAGCTGCTGCTCGATTTCTCGAAAAACCGCATCACCGACCGCACCCTCGAACTGCTGCTGAACCTGGCCGAGGCCGCCGACGTGCGCGGCTGGATCCGGCGCATGTTCAGCGGCGAGCCGATCAACAACACCGAACACCGGGCGGTGCTCCATGTGGCCCTGCGCAACCGCAGCAACACGCCGATCCTGGTCGATGGCCAGGACGTGATGCCGGCGGTCAACCGGGTGCTCCAACGCATCGCCGACTTCACCGCCCGGGTGCGCGACGGCCGCTGGACCGGCGCCAGCGGGCGGCCCATCACCGACATCGTCAACATCGGCATCGGCGGGTCCGACCTGGGGCCGCGGATGGTCACCACCGCCCTGCGTCCCTACTGGCACGAGCGGCTGCGCGCCCATTTCGTCTCCAATGTGGACGGCGCCGACCTGGCCCAGGTGCTCGAAGCGGTCGATCCCCACACCACCCTCTTCATCGTCGCCTCCAAGACCTTCACCACCCGCGAGACCATGACCAACGCCCACAGCGCCCGGGCCTGGTTCCTGGAGCGCACCGGCGGCAATCCCGACACGGTGCGCCACCACTTCGTGGCGGTCTCCACCAACGCCGAGGCGGTGCGCGCCTTCGGTATCGACACCGAGCAGATGTTCGAATTCTGGGAATGGGTGGGGGGCCGTTATTCGCTGTGGTCGGCCATCGGCCTGCCCATCGCCCTGATGGTGGGGATGGAGCGCTTCGAGGAACTGCTCGCCGGCGCCCACGCCATGGATCTCCACTTCCGCGACGCCGGGCCGCGCGACAACCTGCCGCTGCTGCTGGGGCTGATCGGGGTGTGGAACCGCAATTTTCTGGGCACCGGCAACCACGCCATCCTCCCCTACGACCACTGTCTGCGGCTGCTCCCGGCCTATCTCCAGCAGGCCGACATGGAGAGCAACGGCAAGGGGGTGACCCGCGACGGCCGGCCCCTGGCCTGGGACTCCGGCCCGGTGGTGTGGGGCGAACCCGGCACCAACGGCCAGCACGCTTTCTTCCAGCTCATGCACCAGGGCACTGAGCCGGTGCCGGCCGATTTCATCCTGCCGGTGCAGAGCCACTACCCCCTGGGCGACCACCACCGGATTCTGATGGCCAACTGCCTGGCCCAGACCGAAGCCCTGATGAAGGGTAAGACCGCCGACGAAGTGCGCGCCGAACTGGCCGCCCGGGGGCTCAACGCCGACGAGATCGAAGCCCTGGTGCCCCATCGCACCTTCCCCGGCAACCGCACCAGCAACACCCTGCTGCTGCGCAAGCTCACGCCGCACAACCTGGGCGCCCTGATCGCCCTCTACGAACACCGCATCTTCGTCGAGAGCATCATCTGGCGGATCAACGCCTTCGACCAGTGGGGCGTGGAGCTGGGCAAGCAGCTGGCCGGCGAACTCGAACAGGCCCTGGCCGGCGAGCGCGGCTGCGACGACCGCGACGCCTCCACCTGCGGGCTGCTCGACGCGATCCGCGCGTTCCAGTGAGTCCCGGAGGGCGGCCATGTTGATCGCGGCAGACATCGGCGGCACCTCCAGCCGCTTCGCCCTGGCCGACGATCAGGGCCGGGTGACGGCGGAGCACCACTATCCCAGCGCCGAAGCCGATGCCCTTCTGCCCCTGCTGGAGCGCTTTCTGGCCGACGCCGGCACCGACCCGCAGGCCGTGACCGCCCTGGCGGTGGCTCTCGCCGGCCCCCTGGACGACGACTGCGTGGACCTGACCAACCTCCCCTGGCGGGTCTGCCGTCAAGAACTCCAAGAATTTTTCCCCAACGCCCGGGTGGTGCTCATCAACGATTTTCAGGCCGCCGCCCTGGGCGCCCTGGCCGCCGGCGAAGAACATCTGCTGCCCCTGCGCGCCGCCCGCCGCCAGAGCGGTCGGCGCCTCGCTCTGGGCCCCGGCACCGGCCTCGGAGTGGCCTATCTCCACCCTGCCCACGGCCACTGGCGGGCCTGGCCCACCGAGGCCGGGCACATCGCCTTCGCCCCCGAAACCGAGCAGGAATGGGCCCTGGCGCGCCATCTCATCGAGCGCCACGGGCGGGCCTCCTGGGAACGGATCCTCTCCGGGCCGGGCCTGGCTGCCCTCCACGCCTGGCTGGCCGGGCGCGACCAGCCCCTGGCCCCTGCCGAGGTGATGCAGGCCGCCGGCGCCGGCGACGCCACGGCCCGGGAAGCCATGGGCCTTTTCGCCCGGCTGCTCGGGCGCTTCGCCGGCGACATGGCCCTGGCCTGGCAGCCGGCCGGGGGAGTCTATTTGTTGGGCGGCGTCGCCACCCACGGCGCCCGCTGGCTTCAGACGCCGGAATTTCTGGAGGCCTTCGACGCCAAGGGGCGCCTCTCGGCCCTGGTGGCCCGCTATCCGGTTCACATCGTCATGACGCCCAGGGCCGGTCTCCTGGGCGCCGTCCGCCACGCTTTGCAGATGCAGGTGAGATCATGAGCGAATCCGATCGACAAAGGGAACAGGCCAAGCTGTACAAGTATTACACCGAGACCAAGATCGCCACCGAGGTCACCCGCCAGACTCTGGTGCTGATCCTCGCCGGGGGCGAAGGCTCGCGCCTCAAGGGGCTCACCAAATGGCGCGCCAAGCCGGCGGTGCCCTTCGGCGGCAAATACCGGATCATCGACTTCGCCCTCTCCAACTGCATCAACTCGGGGCTGCGCCGCATCGGCGTGCTCACCCAGTACAAATCCCACTCCCTGATCCGCCATCTGCAGCGCGCCTGGGGCTTTCTGCGCGCCGAGATCGGCGAGTTCGTGGAGATCCTCCCCGCCCAGCAGCGCATGGGCCAGCAGTGGTACCGGGGCACCGCCGACGCGCTCTACCAGAACCTCGACATCATGCACCGCCATGCCCCCGAGTATGTGATGGTGCTGGGCGGCGACCACATCTACACCATGGACTACTCCAAGATGCTCATGGCCCACGTCAACTCCGGCGCCGATCTCACCGTGGGCTGTATCGAGGTGCCCAAGGAGGAGGCCACCGCCTTCGGCGTGATGTCGGTGGACGCCGACCTGCGCATCACCCGCTTCACCGAAAAGCCCGCCGATCCCGAAACCATCCCCGGGCGCCCCGATCTCTCCCTGGCCTCGATGGGGATCTACGTCTTCTCCACCAGCTTTCTCTACAACGCCCTGATCACCGACGCCGAAGATCCCGACTCCTCCCACGACTTCGGCAAGGACATCATCCCCAAGGCGATCGGCAACGCCGTGGCCATGGCCTACCCCTTCCGCGACGAAAACGGCGAGCGGGCCTACTGGCGCGACGTGGGCACCCTCGACTCCTACTGGGAGGCCAACATGGAGCTGTGCGCGGTGGAGCCGCCCCTCAACCTCTACGACCGCAACTGGCCCATCTGGACCTACCAGACCCAGCACCCCCCGGCGAAGTTCGTGTTCGACGACGAAGGCCGGCGCGGCGAGGCCATCGACTCCCTGGTCTCCGGCGGCTGCATCCTGTCCGGCGCGCGGGTGAAGCGTTCGGTGATCTTCTTCGCCACCCAGCTCGAAAGCTACAGCTTTGTGAAGGACAGCGTGATCCTGCCCAAGGTGACCATCGGCAAAAACTGCCGCCTGAGCAACTGCATCATCGACAAGGGCACCTTCATCGCCGACGGCACCGTGATCGGCGAAGATCCCGAGGAAGACGCCCGCCGCTTCCATGTCACCCCCAAGGGCATCGTCCTGGTCACCCCGGAAATGCTCGGCCAACATCTGTTCCTGGCCAGTCTGCCGAAAAAATGAGCACCCAACCCGTAAAGAAAATGAACCTGGTGATCCTCTGGCACATGCACCAGCCCTACTACCGCGAAGGGCTGGACGGCCCCTACCAGCTGCCTTGGGTCTATCTCCACGCCATCAAGGACTACGACGACATGGCGGCCCACCTGGAGGATCACCCCCAAATGCGGGCGGTGGTCAACTTCGCGCCGGTGCTGCTCGAACAGCTGGAGGATTACGCCACCCGCATCGGCGCCTGGCTGGAAAGCGGCGAGCCCATGCCCGATCCGCTCCTCAACCTCCTCGCCGGGGTGGAGCCGGTGCCCGCCGAGGCCGGCGCGCGGCGCCGGCTGGTGGCCGCCTGCAGCCGCGCCAACGGGCGCCACATGATCGACCCCTATCCCCACTACCAGGCCCTGCTGGCGCCCTTCCGCGCCGCCGGCGACGAGGACGACCGGGAGATCCTTCTGGAATACCTCGACGAGCAATACTTTCTCGACCTGCTCACCTGGTATCACCTCGCCTGGACCAGCCACCGCCTCAAGCAGACGCCCCTGGTCCAGCGCCTGATGGAAAAAGGGCGCCGCTTCGACACGGACGACCGGCGCGCGCTGCTGGCGCTGTTCCGCGACACCCTCGCCGGCCTCATCCCCCGCTACCGCAAGCTGGCTGAAAACGGCCGGGTGGAGCTGTCGATGTCGCCCTGGGGCCACCCCATCGTGCCCTTGCTCAACGACTTCGCCAACATGCGCGAAGCCCAGCCCGACGCCCCCATGCCCGAGCATCCCGCCTACCCCGGCGGCGTGGCCCGCTCGCGCTGGCATCTGCGCGAGGGTCTGACCACCTTCGAGCGCTGTTTCGGTTTCAAGCCCGCGGGCGTGTGGCTCTCGGAGGGGGCGGTGAGCGACGACGCCCTGGCCCTGCTCGACGAGCTGGGCATCCGCTGGACCGCCTCGGGCGAAGCGGTGTGGCACCACAGCTGCCTCACCTCGGCCTGCGATCCCGAAGAGATGGCCTGCCGCCGGGCGCTCTTCGTGCCCTACCGGCTCAACGAGCTGGGCACCCGCATCCACTTTCGCGACGACGGGCTCTCCGACCTGATCGGTTTCGAGTACAGCAAATGGCACGCCGACGACGCGGTGGCCGACTTCATCGGCCATCTGGAGCGGATCGCCGACAGCCTCGGCGACGAGGCCCACCGCCATGTGGTGAGCGTGATCCTCGACGGCGAGAACGCCTGGGAATACTACCCGGCCAACGGCCACTATTTTCTCGACGCCCTCTACGCCAAACTGAGCGACCATCCGCGCATCCGCCCCACCACCTTCGCCGATCTCGACGGGGTGCGCGAGGAGCGCCTCAGCCACCTGGTGCCGGGGAGCTGGGTCTACGGCAGCTTCTCCACCTGGATCGGCAGCCCCGACAAGAACCGCGCCTGGGATCTGCTGGTGGAGGCCAAACAGACCTACGACCGCCGCATCGACCGCCTGCCCGCCGCCGAGCGCGATGAAATCAGCCGCCTCCTCGGGGTGTGCGAAGGTTCCGACTGGTTCTGGTGGTTCGGCGACTACAACCCCGCCGAGAGCGTCAACGATTTCGACCGCCTCTTTCGGCTTCAGATGCGCAACCTCTACC
>CAZVIG010000112.1:0-6787 GCA_964627395.1 uncultured Sedimenticola sp. | reverse complement strand
CGCCGCTGGCGCACCCGCTCGCCCAGCAGCAGGGCCTCGGGGATCACCGCGATGTCGGGGCGCTCCAGCCACAGGCCGCTCTCCAGGGGGGCGGCGGTGATGTTCAGCGGGGCGTCGTCGGCGAGGAAGTCCTGCCAGCCCGAGACGGTGCGCGGCTGCAGGCGGAAGCCGCGCAGGGTGTCCAGCAGGGCCTCGCGGCGGCCGGCGCTCTCGGCCACGAACAGGGTGCGGCTGGTGTGGTCGTCCAAAAACTGCCGCAGCGCCGCGGCGGGCTCCGCGGCGCGCGGCTGGATCGCCAGCGGCGGCAGCTTGCGCGCCGGCAGGTTGTCGCCCTTCTCGTGCTCGAAGGGCTGATGGGCGATACGCGGGTGGGTCTGGAGCTGTCCCTCCAGCTCGTCCGGCGTCAGCCACAGCGCCTCGGGCGGCAGCAGCGGGCGTTCGATGTCGTGGCGGCGCTGCTCCCAGCGCTCGGCCACCTGGGCCTGAAAGGCCTCGGCCTCGTCCGGCAGGGCCTCGTCGTGCACCACCAGCGTGTTCTGGGGCAGATAGTCGAACAGGGTGGCGGTGCGGTCGAAGAACAGCGGCAGGTAGTACTCGATGCCGCCGGGCAGGTGGCCCTCGCTCACCTCGCGGTAGATCAGGCTGCGCTGCGGATCGCCGGGGAAGGTCTCGCGCCAGGCGCGGCGGAAGCGGTTGATCGCCGCCTCGTCCACCGGGAACTCGCGCGCCGGGAGCATGGCGAAGCGTTCGATCTTCTCCAGGGTGCGCTGGCTGTCCACGTCGAAGGTGCGGATGGAGTCGATCTCGTCGTCGAACAGGTCGATGCGCAGCGGCAGCTCGCCGCCCATGGGAAACAGGTCGATCAGCGAGCCGCGCACCGCGAACTCGCCGTGGGACATCACCTGGGAGACCGCCTCGTAGCCGGCCTGTTCCAGGCGCTGGCGGAAGGTGTCGAAGTCGAGGCGCTGACCCACCGCCAGGCGCAGGCTGTGGGCCTCGAGGAAGTCGCGCGGCAGCAGGCGCTGCATCAGGGTGGCCACCGGGGCGATGACCAGGCCGCGTTCTAGCCCGCTCAGGCGGTGCAGGGTCTCGAGGCGCTGCGAGACCAGCTCGGGCAGGGGCGAGAAGACGTCGTAGGGCAGGGTCTCCCAGTCGGGGAAGACGGTCGCCTCGGGGCCGGCCTCGCCGAGGAAGAAGCGCAGCGCCTCGGCCAGGTGGGTGGCCGCCGGGGTGTCGGCGGTGACCACCAGCAGCGGCCGGTCCGCTGCACGCGCCGCCTCGGCCAGGGCGAGGGCGAGGATGCCGTCGCCGGCGCGGCCCCAGTGGCGCAGCTCGCCGGGTCGGTCGGGCAGGGAGGGGTGAATGGGCATGGACGGGTTTCTGGGTACTGCCTGAAACGCCGTATTGTCGCACAAACCCGGCCGCTGTCAGTCCAGCTCGGGCGGCGGGGCGGGGCCCATGGTGACCCGGGGATTGGGTCCCAGCAGACGGAATTCCAGCTCGTCGATGCCGTCGCCCAGCAGGGGGAGCTGGAATTTCTTGAGGCGCCGGATGGTGGAGCGGCGGCTCACCGTCTTGCCCTCGCGCTCGCAGGCGAAGAGGTTGTTCAGGGACTTGATGAACACCACCACCCGGATGCGGTGGCTGTCGCGCTTGCGGCGGATCCAGCGGCGCCGTCCGGAGGCGGAGAGGTTGGGGTTGTCGATGGTGACGTCGAAGGGGTGGTGTTCGGCCACCGCCTCCCAGGCGTCGTCCAGGGCGTTCACCTGGCGGGTCATGGCCTTGCTCTTGAGACGCGCGCGGAAGCTCTCGTCATAGGTCCGGTAGCCGTGCAGGGCGCCGATCTCCAGGGTGTAGAGATCGCGCGAGACCACCAGGTGACGCGGGTCGTCGGCCTGCTGCTCCAGGAAGGTGGACTTGCCGGAGCAGGGCACGCCCACCAGCAGGGTCAGGGCGTGCGGCAGGCGGCGCGGGCGGTGCGGCACCGGCGGCAGGCCTGCGACCTTCTCTTCGAAGGCCCGGGTGGCCTCCTCGTCATAGAGATGCCGGCGCGAGGGATGCACTTCGCGCGCGTTCATGTCGCAGCGGGCGTACTGCGCCAGGTCCTTGAGCAGCTGCTCCTCGTGGCGATAGCGGCGCAGCAGGCGGTCGTAGCCGGGCTTGCCGAACTTGATGTGGTTCATCGCCTCGTACTGGTTGGCGATGATCTTGAGGATGCGCACCATCTGCGCCCCGTCCAGCCCGGCATGGGGCAGGATGTCCAGCGCCATGGCCATGGAGACCGGTTCGTAGTCGCCGAACTGCACCTTGCCGTCCTTTTCGGTGCGGGTGAGCAGCCGCCCCAGGTCGTGCAGCAGGCAGGCCCACTGGATGTGGCCGCCGTAGCCGTAGCGCCGGGCCAGCTCGCAGGCGGCGCTGCTGTGGGCCCAGACGTCCCCTTCCATGTGGTGACGCGATTCGTAGCTGCAGGCCTGCATCCGCTCGACATGCGCGGGGCAGTGCTGCCGGAACCAGTCCAGCGGGTTCTCGGGCATCTCTCCGTTCCGCTCCTGATGACTTCCCTGGCGCGGATTCTGCCACGATCGTCCCGCCTCAGCGCAGCTCCTCGTTGCTGAAGCGCTTCTCCAGCACCCTCGGGGTGATCAGAGCGTAACCCTGCTGCTGCCAGTGGCCCAGCTCGGTGATCGCCGAGGGGACCACCTCGACGAAGTCCTGGAAGTCCTCGACGCGGTAGCCGAAGTCGGCCGCGGCCAGGGCGCAGACCTTGAACCGGACCCCGAGCTGGGCGTAGTAGCGCATCCGGTCCACCGCGTCCTTGTAGCGCTCATAGTTCTTCTCCGCCACCGTCACCAGCTCGGTGCCGTGGATCACCACCACGATGTCCATCATCTCCGGCGCCAGGTCGTAGGGCGATTCGGTGAGCGGGTTGATGTAGGAGCGCAGCCAGTACAGGGCGCTGTTGATGTGGCGCGGGTCGTCGAAATAGAAGTCGAACACCGCCTTCGGGTCCTCGTAGGGGGTCTGGACGAGGCGGCCGGCGGCGGCCGCGGGCAGGGCGGTAAGGAGTATCAGCAGGGCGAGCAGGGTCTTCATGGGGTCCTCCACCTCGATTTTCGTGTTCTGTGGACTAGGATAGTCAGTAATGGCGGGAGTGACAGGAAAGACAGTCGATGTCACCATGCCAGACATAACGACATAAAGACGACACAGGAGGATGGAGCCGGTGCGCAAGAAGATCCGCGAGCCCGATTGCCAGCAGCTCATCGACAGCTTTCCGGACCCCTTCGTGGTGATCGACCGCGACTACACCATCGTCACCGCCAATCGCCAGTACGCCCGCCACTACGGCGTCGATCCGGAGGCGCTGATCGGGCGCCGCTGCCACGAGGTGTCCCATCACTCGGACAGCCCCTGCAGCCAGCACGGCGAGCACTGTCCTCTGGAGGAGCTGTTCCGCACCGGCGAGGCGACCCAGGTGATGCACGTCCACTACGACAGCGACGGCAACGAGGAGGAGGTGCAGATCAACGCCACGCCGCTGTTCGACGAGCACGGCGAACTGCAGTTCATGGGCGAGAGCATCATCCCGGTGCGCACCCGCAGCACCGAGACTTTCCTGGTGGGCCGCTCCGACAGCATGCAGCGGGTGGCGAAACAGGCGCAGCGGGTCGCCCCCACCCGCACCACGGTACTGCTGGTGGGCGAGAGCGGCACCGGCAAGGAGTGCCTGGCGCGGCACATCCATGAACGTTCCGACCGCGCCTCCGGGCCCTTCGTGGTGTTCGACTGCGCCGCCAGCGGCGACAGCGAGGAGCTGGAACGGCGCCTGTTCGGACAGGTGGACGGGGCGGGCGACAGCCTCGCCGAGGGGGTGTTCCAGCAGGCCGACGGCGGCACCCTGTTCGTGGACGAGATCTGCGAGCTGCCCCTGGCCTCCCAGCTCAAGCTGCTGCGGGCGCTGGAATGCGGCGAGATCCAGCCCCTGGGCGCCACCGACTACCGGCGCGTCGACGTGCGGGTGATCATCGCCTCGGTGGGCGATCTGCAGCAGCGAGTCGAGGCCGGCACCCTGCGCAAGGATCTCTACTACCGGTTGTCCGCCTTTCCCATCCAGCTTCCGCCGCTGCGCGAGCGGCGCCAGGACATTCCGCTGCTGGCGCGCCACTTCCTGCGCCAGTACCAGCCGGAGCCGGCGCTGCAGAAGCTCTCGCCGGAGGTGGAGGCGGCGCTGCTGGGACACCACTATCCGGGCAATGTGCGCGAGCTGCGCAATCTGATCGAGCGGGCGGTGATCTACGCCGCGGACGAGCCGCTGCGGGTGGAGCACCTGGTGTTCGACCATCTGCTGTTCGCCGAGGATGCGGACCAGGCGACCGCGCCGCCGGTGCTGGACGAGAACCTGCGCCGCCTGGTGGACCGGCGTGGCAGCGGGCCCAGCGCGGAGGAGATGCTGCAGGTGCTGGAGGAATGCGGCGGCCACCGCGGCAAGGCGGCGCAGCGCCTGGGGATCAGCGAGCGCACCCTCTACCGGCGTCTCAAGCGCCTGCGCCTGGGCGGCTGAACCGGCGGCTCAGCATTCGGTGATACTCACCGCCAGCCCGCCGAGGGCGGTCTCCTTGTACTTGTGGGACATCTCCTCGCCGGTGCGGCGCATCGCCTCGATACAGGCGTCCAGCGGCATGAAGTGATCCGGCCCCTCGCGCAGCGCCAGCGAGGCGGCGGCATGCGCCTTGATGGCGCCGAAGCCGTTGCGCTCGATGCAGGGCACCTGCACCAGCCCGCCCACCGGGTCGCAGGTCATGCCGAGGTGGTGTTCCAGCGCGATCTCGGCCGCCTTCTCCACCTGTTCGGGGCTGCCCCCGCGCGCTGCGCACAGACCGGCGGCGGCCATCGCAGAGGCGGCGCCCACCTCGCCCTGGCAGCCCACCTCGGCGCCCGAGATGGAGCTGTTGTGCTTGATCAGGCCGCCGATGGCGGCGGCGGTGAGCAGGAAGTCGCGCACCTCGCGGCGGCCGCCTCCCTCGTGCGCCACCAGTTGCGCCAGCACCGCGGGAATCACCCCGGCGGCGCCGTTGGTGGGCGCGGTGACCACCAGGTGGCCGGCGGCGTTCTCCTCGTTGACCGCCATCGCCCAGGCGGCCAGCCAGTCGGCGGGGTCGCGGCTGTCCTCCCGCTGCAGCGACTCATGGAGGCGGCGGGCACGCCGCTGGATGCCGAGGCCGCCGGGCAGCTCGCCCTCGGCGGCCAGACCGTTGCGCAGGCAGCGCTGCATGGCGTCCCAAATGGCATCCAGGCGGGCGTCCAGGTCGTGGATGCCGCGGGCGACCTCGTTGGCTCGTTTCATCTGCGCGATGGAGAGGCCGCTGCGGCGCGCCTGTTCCAGCATCTCGGCGGCGCTGGCGAAGCCGTAGGGGCAGTCCTCGGTCGGACCGCAGTCGCTGCGCAGCGGCGCCTCCAGGCGGTCGATCTCCTCGGCCTCGGCGAGAAAGCCGCCGCCGATGGAGAAGCAGGTGTGCTCCAGCAGCGGTTTTCCGTCGGGCCCCAGCAGCGCGAACTGCATGCCGTTGGGGTGTTGGGGCAGGGGCTCGCCCTTGTCGAACACGATGTCACGGGCCGGCTCGAAGGCGATGCGCCTGCCCGCCAGTTCGATGTGGTCGCAGGCGGCGAGCCGCGCCACCAGGGCGTCGATGTCCGCCTCCGCCGCCGCCTCCGGGGTGAGGCCGTGGAACCCCAGGATCAGGGCGCGGTCGGTGGCGTGTCCCTTGCCGGTCCAGGCCAGGGAGCCGCGCAGGACGCAGCGCAGGCGCAGCCCGGTCGCCGCGTCGCGCGCTTCCAGGTGTCCGGCCACCCGCTCACGGAAGCGCCGGGCGGCGATCATGGGCCCCAGGGTGTGCGAGCTGGAGGGGCCTATGCCGATCTTGAACAGTTCGAGGACGCTGATGAACACGGAGGAAGGACCTCGTTGCGGATTTCACCGGGAGTATGGCCGATTGCGGCGGCTTTTCCGACGTTTGTCCGTGGCACGGCGCGGGTGCGGGGCTGCGACCTGCAGGGTGCGCCATTGGCCGGGCGCCAGGCCGTCGAGGCGCCAGTCGCCCACCGCGGTGCGGATCAGGCGCAGGGTGGGGAAGCCCACCGCCGCGGTCATGCGGCGCACCTGGCGGTTGCGCCCCTCGCGGATCTGCAGCTCCAGCCAGGAGGTGGGAATCGAGGCGCGGTAGCGGATCGGCGGGTCGCGCGGCCACAGCCAGTCCGGCTCGCTCACCCGCCGTGCCCGGGCCGGCAGGGTGGGGCCGTCCTTCAGCTCCAGGCCCCGGCGCAGCCGGGCCAGCGCCGCTTCGTCGATCTCTCCCTCCACCTGGGCGAGGTAGGTCTTCCAGGTGCGCTTGCGCGGATGGGTCAGCGCGTGCGCCAGGGCGCCGTCGTCGGTGAGCAGCAGCAGGCCCTCGCTGTCGCGGTCCAGGCGCCCGGCGGGATAGACGCCGGGCATGTCGATGTAGTCGGCGAGGGTGGCGCGGCCCGCCGCGTCGGTGAACTGGCTGAGCACGTCATAGGGCTTGTTGAACAGCAGCAGGCGGGGCATGCGGGCTCGGTATTCCGGTAGATGCTAAAATGCCGCGTTTTCGGCAATCACTTGGACGGAAATCCATGGCATTCGACAAGATACAGGTTCCTGCCGACGGGCAGAAGATCAGCGTCAATCCCGACAACTCGCTGAACGTCCCTGACAACCCCATCGTGCCCTTCATCGAGGGCGACGGCATCGGCGTGGACATCACCCCGGTGA
>CAZVIG010000111.1:2589-6796 GCA_964627395.1 uncultured Sedimenticola sp. | reverse complement strand
CGGACGGCGGGGGCAAGGCGCGTACGGGGCGGAAGACGCGTGTGCGGCGGTAAACATTTCGCTGTGCCCAAGCCCCTCTGCCAGGGGCAAGCCGATCTCTTGGATGCTCAACGACGCGTAGGTGCCAGTGCATGCCTGGCGAAACAGCTTTTATTCCAGATCCGTGGTAGTCTTTAGACGGGATCTGTAGGCCTTGCAAATCACCATACTGTGATTATATACAGCTCGTGAAGCCAGGCAAGAAAACCCGGCGCTTATATCCCCGCCCTCAAAGGACAGGGTTTTACGCGTCGCCTGATAATCCACTTCGCGCGCCGGAACGCCCGTCCAGAAACCCTCGTCAACGCCCTCAGTGCATCGTCAAGCTCAAAAACGGCTGCATCGGGTCTGCTCATACAATATGCGGGCTAAATCATGAGCAATCCGTGGTTCGATCCCGACCGGTGGCCACCTGGAGACGTTCCAGGGCATGGGGCCAGGCGATGCGTTCCTGTTCCAGGCGCACGGCGGGGCCCCAGCGGCCGCGGCGCAGGTCCTGGTAGAGCCGCGCCTCGTCCGGTTGCAGGCGGTCGAGGCGGTCGGGCGCGGCCTGACGGGGCTCGTGGCCCCAGAGTTCGCGGAAGGCAAGCAGGGTGGCCTCGTCCATGAGCAGGGAGCGGACCCGCGGCAAGTAGGTGCGCAGACGGTCGAGGATGGCCAGCCCGTGGGTGTCGATGTCGCCCCAATAGAAGACGGGGAGCCCACGCAGCCAGGGGATGTCACCGAAGGCGGCCACGTCGTAGCCCTGCTGCATGAATACCAGGCTGCCCGGCAGGTCGTCAAAGGCCAGCCCGGTCTGGAGGTTCTCGACGATGAAGGCGCAGCGCACCGGGAGTTCCAGGCGCCCGATCTCGGGCAACGGGGCCTCGATGTCGCCCAGGCCGCCGCAGGCGGCGCGCAGCCGGGGATCGAGCAGGCGCAACCGCAGCCGTGCCGGCGGGCGGCGCAGCCCGGCCAGCTCGATCAAATCGCCTCCGGCTTCCCCGCCGCCGAGGCCGGCGAGCCAGGCAGCGATCACCCGCCGGTGGCGTTCCAGCCATTTGCCGTCCACTCCGGGCACGGGGAGCTGGCGGGGCATCAGGCCGGAATCGGGGTGACGGACCAGCCAGTCCAGCAGGGCGAGCAGCCGTTCGAACTCGGCCTCCGGCCATTCGGCGAGCACGGGCCAGTGACGGGCGGCGAGCGAGGCAGCAGCGGGCCAGCGCTCGCGCACGGCCCCGCGGCGCGCCTCGGCCTGCTGCCAGGCATCCTCCTGGCCGAGGAAGGCGGCGACCTGCCGGGGGCCATCGAAGCCCAGAGCCTGCGGCAGCCGCTGGGTGCCCAGGCTGGGCCAGCGCCGCTCGATCCAGACCAGCGTGCCAGGGCCGCTCCAGTCCCGCCAGGCCCGCTGCCAGCGATCGACCTCGGCGAGCCTGAGCTGCGCCTCGGCCTCGGTGGGCACCCCGAGTGGCAGTTGCAGGGGCCATGCCCCGCCGCCGGTCAGCCATTCGGCGCGGTTGCGGAGGAAGCGTTTTTCGAGGCGCGAAGCGAGCGCCCCACGGTCAAGCAGAAGCCCTTTCGCCATGGGCCTTGCGGGCAGGCAGGTCGAGCCGGCCGGCCGCCTCGTCGTAGGTGATGGGGAGGGTGCGCGAGTCCTTGCGGTCAGCAATCTCGACGAAGCAGGCACCGCCGATGAAGGGCTCGAGGGTCATCACCGCCTTCAGTGGCGTGGCCACGATCATCTGGAAACCGAAGCGTTCGAAGATGCGCATGGCCAGCTCGGTGAACTCGTTGTCGGCCTTGCCGAAGGCCTCATCCAGCACCACGGCGGCGTAACGGGGCAGGCCGCTTTCGCCGCCACCGAGCTGGTAGCGCAGGGCGGCGGCAAGACAGGTGGTGGCGAGCTTCTCACGCTGGCCGCCGGACTTGCCGGCGCCGGAGCGGTAGATCTCGACCTCCTCGCCGGTATCGCGGCTGAGTTCGCGGCCGATGAACTCGACGTGGAGCCGCACGTCGAGCACCAGCTCGCGCCAGCGCCGGTCCTCGGGCTCCTTGCCGCCGAGCCGGCCGACCAGGGCCTTGAGCCGCTCGAAGCGCCGTTCGGCCTGGGTGGGTTCCGCGGCCCAGGCGTGTTGCAGGATTTCTTTCACCTGCCTGCGGAACTCGGCCACGTCGGCGAGCTGGCGGTCGTGCACGTCGATTCTCAACAGGGTGCCGGGATTGAACTCGGCCTCTGCCAGCCCCTCGTTGACCGATTCCATGCGGTCGTGGATCTCCTTGCGCGCCTCCGAAAGATAGCGGTTGAGCGCGGCCAGGTGTTCGCTGCTCTGCTGGCGCAGCATGTCGAAGAAGCGCTTTTCATGGCGGGGCAGGCCGTCGCGCTCGATGCGCTCCAGCAGTTGCAGGTAGTCGGGCGCCGACTCCAGCGTGGTGTCCATGTCGGCGGCGGCATCACACCACTCGCGCTTGAACTCGACAAAGGCCTTTTCGATGCGGCGGATGCAGGCGGCACGCGCCTCGCGCTGCGCCTTGAGGGCGTCTTGCAGGTCGCGCTCGACCTTGCGGCGGCGCCCATCGAGGTTTTTGAGGGTGGTCTCGCCCGGTTCGTGAAACCGCGCATCCAGGCTGGCCCGCGTCTCCTCGTCCGGCTGCGCGCTGGCCGTCAGGCGCGCCTCGGCCTCGCGCTTCTCCTCTTCGAACCGGTTTCGTTCCTTCTGGGCGGTGCCCAGGGCCACGCGCAGTTCGTTGAGTGCGTCCGTCTTCGCCTCGACCCGCTTGCGCTGCGCCTCCAGCCGCTCTCCGAGCCGGCGCAAGGTCTCGTCACCCTCGCGCAGGGCGGCGAGTTCCTGTTTGATCTCCGAGAGCCGGTCGAGCACGCTGCCGACGTCGATGCCCTGCCAGTCGGCATTGACGATGCGTACGCTGGCCTCGAAGCGCTGGCGTTCCTGCTGCCGGGCCTGTTTCAGTGCCTCCATCTCCTGCTGCAGACGGGCGATGTCCGCGGCCTGGCTACCTGCCTTTTCGCGGTAATGAGCCAGCTTCTCCCGGTTGTCGAAGCCGAGCACCCAGTACCGCCGGTCGTCGATGGCCCGGCGGTCGTCCTTCTCATGCCGGGCCTTGCCGTGGCGCACCTGGCCAGCGCGGGTGAGCGCGCGTTCTTCCTGGCGGAAGTCGCGCAGGTGTTCGACGCAGGCGTAGTCGAAGCGGCGGGCGAGCTCGGCCTCCAGCCAGGGCTGGAAGGTGGTTTCGCGGAGTTCGAGCTTGCGGACCAGGGAGCGGGGGCCGGGAGCGGCGACGCCGGCCGGGCGTTCGGCCGGCACGCGGTAATAGACCAGGCGGCGGCCCAGGTGGGTGCGGTCCACGAACTCGCTGAGCGCGGCGTAGCGGGCCTCGTCCACCAGCAGGGAGAGGGCGAAACCGTGCAGCACGCGCTCGATGGCGCCCCGCCATTCGGCCTCCTCTTCCCGGACCTGGAGCAGCTCGCCCACAAAGGGGAGTTCGGCCTCGCTGCAGCCGATGGTCTCGGCGAGCTGCCCGCGCAGCTCCAGCATCCGGGCGGGGATGTTGGAGGGCTGGCGCTCCATGGCCTCGATCTCGCGGCGCAGGGCGGTGAACTCTGCCTCGGCCTCCCGCAGGCGGTCGCGCAGTTGGTCACGGCGGGCCTGCTCCGCCTCTTCGGCCGCCTCCCTGGCCTCGATGTACTCGCGGGCCTCGACCAGCAGGCGGCCGAAGGCAGTGGCATCCGCGGGGGGCGTCCAACCCAGGGCACGGCAGTCGGCCTCGAAACGCCCGCGACGCGCCAGCCGCTCCTCCCGCTGCGCCTCGAGCCGGCGCGCCTCGTCCTGCAGCGCCTCGATGCGGTCGCCGCCGCGGGCGCGGTGTTCGGCTTCGAGCGCGCGCAGCTCGGCGCGGACTGCGTCGAGGCTGGCGTCCGCCTGGCGGATCTCCCCCTCCAGGCCGAGAATGCGGGCGTCGGATTCGGCGATATGCACATCCAGCAAACCGATGCGGCGGGCCTCGGTCCAGGCATCGATGGCCTCGAGCAGGCGCTCGTTGCCGGCGATCTCGCCCTCCAGCTTCTGCAGCCGCTCGTGTTCCTCGCGGGCGGGCCGCAAGGTCTCCACCTGGCGACGGGCCTCGACCACCTCGCGGTGGGCGGCGTCCAGCTCGGCGAATTCGGCCACCAGGC
>CAZVIG010000111.1:0-2489 GCA_964627395.1 uncultured Sedimenticola sp. | reverse complement strand
GCCTCGACCACCTCGCGGTGGGCGGCGTCCAGCTCGGCGAATTCGGCCACCAGGCGTTCGGCCGCCTCGAAGGTGTCCGGCCGTTCGAGCATGAATTCGCGCAGGAAGCTGTTGAGGTCGCCGAGGTTCTTGGCCGACTGGGTCTTGTGCAGCAGCTTGAGCGCCTGCTCCGACTCGATGTCCAGCAGGCGGCGGAACCGCTCGCCATAAGGACGGAAGGTGTCGCCGAAGTGATCGACGTCTGTGAGCCGGCGCTTGAGGGCACGCAGGTCCAGGTCGAAGCCGTCCAGCTCGGTGGCGATGTCGAAATCGCGCTCGGCGATCAGGTAGTGACGGCGCACATCGGTGGTAGCGGTGCCCGAGCCGCGAATCCAGTAAATATGGACCAGCGTCACCTTGCGCCCCTCGCCGTTGGCGAAGGTGAGCGCCAGCGCCGACCAGGTGGTGCCGCGGCGCAGGAAGTGGGTGGCGATCTCGCCCGATGCGCTGTCGGTGCAGTCGCCCCAGGCGCCGCGGACGTAGGAGACCAGGTTGCGGTCGCGGCGGTGGCGCTCGCCCTCGCGCGCCGCCGCGTTGTAGGCGAGCCACTGGGGCGGCGTGAGCAGGCTGGCGATGGCGTCCAGCAGGGTCGACTTGCCGGAGCCCGAACGCCCCACGAACAGGAAGCCGCGTTCGGTGATCCCGATGTCGTGGAGGTGCTGGAAGGTGCCCCAGTTGTACACCTGCAGGCGGCGCATGCGAAACTGGGCCCGCCGTTCCCCCTCAGCCACATCTTCGAAGAAATCGTTCTGCAGGTTCATGCGTCGGGGTCGAAGTCCGCCAGTTCGGCATAGATGCGGGCAAGGCCGGCCACCTCCTCGGCGGAAAAGAGCAGCCTGAGCGTGGGCGAGATCTCGAAGCGGTTTTCGCTGCCACGGATGGCCGAGACGATATTGTTCTTCTTGACTTTCTCGATGGCGTTTTTCGCGCGCCGCTCGAAACCGGCCTGGTCGGTGTTGAGATTGCGCTCATAGAGCCGCATGTGATCCATCATCTCGTCCAGAGAGACCACGGCCCGCTCACTGCGCAGCTCGGCGTCCGCCAGCAGGCGGCGCAGGTGCAGCAGCAGGACCGACTCCAGGAAGGTGAGCGGCGTCCGGCGCAGAAGGACCGGCGTCTCCAGCTCGCCGGTGTCGGCCTGGCGCGCGAAGGCGACCTGGGCATCGGTATCGACCACCAGTTCCAGGAAGAGATCGCCGAGTCGCGATTCGATGCGATCGCGGTATTGCAGCAGGCTGGGCCAGAGCCGGCCGTGGCGGCGCCCGTCCAGGGACGGGCCGGCGAGAAGCTGCACCAGCACACGGCGCGCTTCGAGCGGCAGCTCGCCGCGATCGCCCGGATAGAGCGCCGCGCGGTCCTCCCCGGCCCCGTCCGCCGGCATATCGATGCATTCATCCGCTTCCGGCACGACGTGCCTCCCTCACGAAATGGAAACGCGGGATCAGGGCGCAGCGCCGCGCGCCGTCCCGCCCCTCCCAGCATACCCGATCCCGGCCCCGCCCGGCATGGCCCTCGCGCACGGCCATGGCCAGCAGGCCGACCACAGAGCCCAGCCCCTGCTCCGCCGGAAAGGCCTCCAGCACCTCGGCCACCGAGACCTGGGGGCGCAGCGCGAGCAGTTCGCCCACCTGCTCGCGCAGGCTGCGGAAATCGATCTCCGACTGTGCCAGCAGCTCGCTCACCGTCTCCAGCGAGATCTCCATCCCGCCGGCGCGTTCGATACCGCCTGCCACGGCATCGGAGGAAGGATCGCAAAGCTGCCACTGGGACACGGAACGCAGCCCGGCGCTGGTGAGCCAGAGCGTCATGCCGATGTCGGCGGCGGGATGGACGTGCTCCTTCGCCCCGCGCGCGCGGCGCTGGGCCAGGCGCAACAGGTGATGCATGCGCCGCTGCTCGCGCCAGGCCTGGCTCTGCACAAACTGCCGCAGGCCGCGGGCGAACTGCTGCAGCACCTCGTGCACCTCGCCGCCGTCGTCCAACAGCGCACGGGTGAGCCGGCGCAGGAAGCGCCGTTCCTGCACCGACAACCGCCGGGTGAAATCCCGGGAGAGCACCTGCTCCAGCGCCTCGTCGAAGGCCACCGACTGCTCCTGATCGGTGAGCAGGCGCCAGAAGGCGCGGAAGGTGCGGCCGGCCTCGCTCTCGGCCACCAGGTCCACGCCGGAGAACACCTGGTCCAGCACATCGCCGCGGCTGCCCTCGTTTTCCACGATCTGCTCGCGCAGGCCGCGGTTGATGCGGGTGAACTCGTCACGCACCCGCCGGAAGTCGGAGAGCAGTTCCCGGGCCAGCGCCGTGATCTCCTGCACCCGCTCCAGGGCACGTTCCTCCGGCAGGGTCTCCAGGCGCCCCGCCCGCACCGCCTCGATCTCGGCATCCAGGCGTGCCCGTTCCCTGAGCAGCGCCTCCAGGCGCACGGCCGGGTCGGTCTCGGTGCGCTCGGCCAG
>CAZVIG010000110.1:0-6817 GCA_964627395.1 uncultured Sedimenticola sp. | reverse complement strand
CCTGCAGCTCACCGACCAGCAGGCCAAGGTGCTGCTCATCCTCAACGTGGCCATGACCATCCCGGCGCGCATCATCGTGGGCATGCTGGTGGACAAGTACGGCCCCCGGATCATGTTCAGCGCCATCCTGATCCTCGGCGGCGCCATCAGCATAGTGTTCGCCTGGGCCCACAGCTACGGGCAGCTGGCGCTGCTGCGTTTTCTCTCCGGCTTCATCGGCGCCGGCTTCGTGGTGGGCATCCGCATGATCGGCGAATGGTTCCCCGCGCGCCAGACCGGCATCGCCCAGGGCATCTATGCCGGCTGGGGCAACTTCGGCTCCGCCGGTGCGGCGGTGACCCTGCCCTTCATCGCCGCCTGGGTGGGCGGCCCCGACGGCTGGCGCTGGGCCTTCACCGCCGCCAGCCTGGTGGCCATCGCCTACGGGGTGCTGTACTACTTCTCGGTGCGCAACACGCCCAAGGGCTCCACCTACTTCAAGCCGAAGAAGAGCGGCGCCATGGAGGTCACCAGCCCGGGCGACCTGGTGCTCTACATCCTGATGAACGTGCCCCTCTACTTGGCCCTGGCGCTGCTCACCTGGAAACTGTCGCCGGCCAAGATGGGGCTGATCGACTGGGCGGTGAGCGACATCGTCTACCTGGCTTTGGGGGCGCTGTTCCTGGTGCAGAGCTGGAAGGTCTGGCACATCAACGCCCATGTGCTGAAGAAGCCGGTGCCGGAGATGTACCGCTACAAGTTCAAGCAGGTGGCGGTGCTGGACTGGGCCTATCTGGTCACCTTCGGCACCGAGCTGGCGGTGGTCTCCATGCTCGCCATGTTCTACGTGGACTGGTTCGGTCTGCCCAAGGTGACCGCCGCCCTGCTCGCCGGCGTCTATCCCTTCCTCAACCTGTTCGCGCGTCCCGGCGGCGGCTGGCTGAGCGACCGCATCGGACGCAAGCTGACGCTGCTGATCACCTTCTCCGGCATTACCGCCAGCTTCCTGGTGCTGGGCACGGTGGACCGCGGCTGGCCCGTCTGGCTGGTGGTGGCGGTGACCATCGTCGGCGGCATCTTCTCCAAGGCCGGCTCCGGCGCGGTGTACGCCATGGTGCCGCTGATCCAGCGCCGCATGACCGGCCAGATCGCCGGCATGGCGGGCGCCTTCGGCAACGTGGGTGCGGTGCTGTTCCTGACCGTCAACTCGCTGCTGGACTACGACCAGTTCTTCCTGTTCATCGGCGCCGTCTCCGGCGGCGTGCTGGCACTGATCCTGTTCGTGCTCGAAGAGCCCGAAGGCGCCATGGCCGAGGTGCTGCCGGACGGCAGCGTACAGATGATCGACGTCAAGTGAGGAACCGCCCATGTCAGCCGTGATCCGCATCCTGCTCGACGGCGCCGGCCGCCCGGCGCGCCGCCTGCCCCTGACCATCGCCCGCGAGGCCGGGTTTCAGGAGATCGCCGTCCAGACCGACGAGAACGGCGAGCTGCATCTCGAGGGCACCGGCGAGCCGGTGGAAATCCTCAATGCCGGCCGCTGCATCTACAGCGGCCCGCTGAAACCGGAACTCACCATCACCCTGCTCTCGGAGGCCGGCACCGGCGGTCGTCGGGGCGCCCCGGCCGGGATCGGGGGCGGCAGCGTCGCCTACCCCAGCATGCAGACCGACCAGGTCTGGGTGGACGGGGTGCCGGTGGAAACCGACTCCGAGGGCTACATCGTGCGCCCGGACGAATGGAGCGAGGGCTTCGCGCGCGCCCTGGCCGAGAAGGAAGGCCTGGAACTCACCGAGGAACACTGGGAGGTGATCTATTTCCTGCGCGACTACTACAACCGCAAACACGTCCAGTGCACGGTGCGCGACATGATCAAGCACTTCCGCAAGGTGTGGGGCCGGGAAAAGGGCAGCAACCGCTACCTGCATCGCATCTTCCCCAACGGCGGCCCACAGAAGCAGGGCAACCGCCTGGCCGGCCTGTTGCGCACCAAGGGAGAGCACTGAGCCGCATCGAGATCCCGGTTCCGGCTAAGATGCCACCGACCGCGCACCGCTCGTCGGCGCTGCCTCGCGAACCCGACCCGCTCGACATCCCATGCCCGACACGCTACTGATCGACTACGCCCTGCGCACCGAGACCGGCAACAAGCCGGAGAACGCGGACGCCGCCGGGGTAATGCGCCCCGAAGGCGCGGCGCTCCAGAACAAGGGCGTGGTCGCGGCCATCGCCGACGGCATGAGCAGCGCCGAGGGCGGGCGCGAGGCGGCCGAGGTGTGCATCTCCGGCTTCATCAACGACTATCTCAGCACCCCCGACTCCTGGACGGTCAAGACCTCCGCCACCAAGGTGCTGGGCGCCATCAACCGCTGGCTGTACGCCCAGGGCCAGAAACGCTATGACACCGCCAAGGGGATGGTCACCACCTTCACCGGACTGGTGATCAAGTCCACCACCGCGCACGTCTTCCATGTGGGCGACTCGCGCCTCTACCTGTACCGCGACGGCGAGCTGGAGCAGCTCACGCGCGATCACCGGGTCTGGGTGGCGAAGGATCGCGACTTCCTCTCCCGCGCCATGGGGGTGGATGTGCACGTGGACGTGGACTACCGCTCGCTGGCGGTGGAGCCGGGCGACATCTTCCTGTTCACCACCGACGGGGTGACCGGCTTTCTCACCGACAACCGCCTGCGCGAGCTGCTGGCGGAACAGGGCGACAACCTGCAGGGCGTGGTCAACGCCATCGTGGAGGAGGCGCTGCGCCAGGGCAGCGGCGACAACGTCACCTGCCAGGCGCTGAAGGTGCTGTCCCTCCCGGCGCAGACCGAGGACGACATCCTGCAGCGCATCAACGAGCTGCCCTTCCCGCCGCCCCTGTCGCCGGGCAACCGCATCGACAACTACGAGATCCTGCGCGAGCTGCACGCCTCCGCCCGCAGCGAGGTGTTCCTGGCGCGCGACACCGAAAGCGGCGAGAAGGTGATCCTCAAGACCCCCTCGCCCAACTTCCAGGACGATCCCGCCTACCTGGAGGGCTTTCTGCACGAGGAATGGGTGGGGCGTCGCATCCACAACCCCCATGTGGCGCGCCTGCTGGACACCCCGCACCGGCGCTTCCTCTACAACGTGGCCGAATACATCGAGGGCCAGACCCTGCGCCAATGGATCGACGACCACCCGCAGACCCACATCAACACGGCGCGCGAATACCTCACCCAGATCGCCGAGGGGCTGCGCGCCTTCCACCGCCTGGAGATGGTCCACCTGGACCTCAAGCCGGACAACATCCTCATCGACAAGGAAGGGGTGCTCAAGCTCATCGACTTCGGATCCACCCGGGTGGCGGGCACCCGCGAGATCGCCACCACCTTCGACCACGACACCGTGCAGGGCACCGTGGACTACACCGCGCCCGAGTGCATCGACGGCGAATACAGCAACCGCAGCGACATCTTCTCCCTGGGGGTGATCGCCTACGAGCTGCTCACCGGCAAGCTGCCCTATGGCCACAGCGACCGGCCGCGCCCCGCGCACAAACTGCGCTACACCTCGGCACGCCAGTACAACGACAAGCTCCAGCCCTGGGTGGACGGCGCCCTGCGCAAGGCGGTGCATCCCAACCCGCAGAAGCGCTACGAGGCGATGTCGGAGTTCCTCTACGACCTCTCCCATCCCAACCCCCAGTTCAGCGGCGAGGCCACCCAACCCTTGGTGGAGCGCAATCCGCTCGCCTTCTGGAAGGGCCTGAGCCTGATCCTGGGGCTGACCAACCTGGTACTGCTCTACCTGCTGCTGGCGCGCTGATCAGACCGCCCCCTCCTCGCCGATCCGGCGCGCCTCGGCATGGGTCAGATGGGGATGATGACGCAGCCGATAGCCCGCGTTGTGCAAGTCCAACACGCACTGCTGAAGATTGTTGCGGATCGCCGGATTCTCCGAGTCCAGATGCTCGGCGAGCCGATGCAGATCCAGCTCCACATGGTGATCGCGTACCGCCACCGCCATGCCCAGGCGCTGCGCCATGGCGAACAACGGGTCCAGGGCGCCGGCATCGGTGCAGTGACGTGCGCGCCGGTGGCCGCTGCACAGCGCCGGCGACCGCCTGCCGGGCCGGGGCGGAAAGCGCTGCACCAGGCCGTCGGAGACACCCGACTTCCCTGCGATCACCGCCTCCACCAGGGCTGCCACCGCGCGCCCGCTCTCGCGCGAGGGCGGATGACTGAGCACCGCCGCCATCGCCGCGCGCTGCGCCTCGCTCAGGCGTTCGGCACGGTAGCCGCTCATGGAGAAATCGGGACGCGCCGCGAGCCGGCGCAGAAAGGCCTCGGTCAGCGGATAGTAGCGAGAGGTGTAGAAGAACAACTCCTCGCCGAAGGCACCCCAGCCGGGGTGGCAGGTGGGATAGTAACGACCGGCGATGTGTCTCTGCCCCGTCATCCGCACCTCTCCCTCGCCGCGCAGCGATCGCCGCAGTCACCTCCTCATAGTGTAGTCCTGCGGTGAACGCCCCCGGCGCGTGACGACCGCCCCCTCCCAACCTCCCCCGCAAGCGGGGGAGGGACAATAGAGGGGAAATCGAATGCTTCTATCGGATGACCTGCCCTCGCCTCCTCACTGACGACGAATGCGCCAGGGCGGCAGCCGCCGCGGCTGGGGACCGGGGCGGGCGTGGCGGCGATCCCAGCGACGGTCGAAGCGCTGGCCGAAACGGTCCATGCGGCGGTCGATCCAGGCGCCGCGCCGGTCCAGGCGCCGGTCGATGCGCTCGCCGCGGCGATCCAGGCGGGCGTCGATGCGGTCCCCGCGCCGATCCAGACGGTTCTCGATGCGATCGCCCTTGCGGTCCAGGTGTTCGGCGGCACGGGTCCGGCCGTGCCGCTCCAGCCACTCGGCCCGTCGGTCCAGGCGGTCGTTGATCCGCTCGCCCCGCTGGTCCAGACGGGCGTCGATGCGATCGCCACGCCGGTCCAGGCGCTCCTCGATGCGATCCCCCTTGCGGTCCAGATGCTGTTCGATGCGGTCGCCGCGCCGGTCGAAGCGGTCCTCGACCCGGTCGCCGAAATCCGCCAGTGCCGGCGTCGCCGCCAGCGCCAGCAGCCCCATGCCCATCAACAACGATCTCGTGTTCTTCATCCTGGTGTACTCCTGTCGGTTGTGGTGTGGATTTCGACCCGGGTCACCAGGAACAACGCCCGGCGCGGCCATCGGTTGACAATCCCCGCTCGCGTGCGCCGTCCAGCAGCATTTCAGCGGATTCCGATGCAGGGCGAACGCCGATCCTGATTTTCGTTCCTTGTGTCACAGTTCGGACCCCGACCCAAGATGTTGTGGTCGCCCGACGCCCCGCAGGACCCCGGCGCAAGTGCCTGAAGGCCCGCCGCTTTTGCCGTTTATCCCCGTTTCATCCACAGGCCTCCAACAGTTTTACACAGCTTTTATACACAAGATATTGGGTTTGACAGCCCGAAATGGTCGTATATATTGTGCTTCGAGGTCTCGACGACCCGACGGGCGAGAGCCGTATTTCCCCAGCGTCGCGCAACGCGACCGCCCGCACAGCCAGCGACACAGACCAGAACACTCAGGAGGAGCCTCATGGGCATCGACGCGACACCGCCAGACCCCCTTGCCACCGCCGACGGCATCGCCGTCCCCCCCGTGGTCACCGACACCGCCGCCCCGCCGGAGCCGCCGCTGGCACCGCCCAGCGACCTGCGGGTGATCCGCCGCAACGGCAAGGTGACCGGCTTCGACGGCAGCAAGATCGCGATCGCCCTGACCAAGGCCTTCCTCGCGGTGGAGGGCAACAGCGCCGCCGCCTCCAGCCGCATCCGCGAGACCGTGGACACCCTCACCCGCCAGGTGGTGGACGCCCTGCACCGGCGCAACCCGGACGGCGGCACGGTACACATCGAGGACATCCAGGACCAGGTGGAGCTGGCTCTGATGCGCGCCGGCGAGCACAAGGTGGCGCGCGCCTATGTGCTGTACCGCGAGGAGCAGGCGCGCAAGCGCGCCGAAGAGGCCGGCGAGGCGGACAGCGGCGAGCACCTGGTCAACGTCACCCTGGCCGACGGCAGCACCCGCCCGCTGGACATCGGGCGCCTGCGCCGCCTCGTGGCCGAGGCCTGCGAGGGACTGGAAGACGTCTCCGCCGAGGCGATCCTGGAGGACACCTGCCGCGGCCTGTTCGACGGCATCCAGGAGGCGGACGTCTCCAAGGCCCTGGTGATGAGCGCCCGCACCCTCATCGGCCAGGAGCCCAACTATTCCTATGCCGCAGCGCGCCTGCTGATGGACACCCTGCGGCGCGAGGCGCTGGGCTTTCTGGGCATGGACACCGACGTCGCCACCCAGGCGGAGATGGGCAAGGTGTACGGCGACTACCTGGCCGCCTACATCAAGCGCGCCGCCGAGCTGGAACTGCTCGACCCGCGGCTGTGCCAGTACGATCTGGAGCGCCTGGGCCGCGCCCTCAAGCCCGAGCGCGACCTGCAGTTCACCTACCTGGGCCTGCAGACCCTGTACGACCGTTACTTCATCCACTCCGCCGACGACGTGCGCTTCGAGCTGCCGCAGGCCTTCTTCATGCGCGTCGCCATGGGCCTGGCGATCAACGAGATCGACCGCGAGGCGCGCGCCATCGAGTTCTACGAGCTGCTCTCCAGCTTCGACTTCATGAGCAGCACGCCGACCCTGTTCAACTCCGGCACCCTGCGCCCGCAGCTCTCCTCCTGCTATCTGACCACGGTGCCGGACGACCTGGACGGCATCTACAGCGCGATCCGCGACAACGCCCTGCTGTCCAAGTTCGCCGGCGGCCTGGGCAACGACTGGA
>CAZVIG010000109.1:0-6830 GCA_964627395.1 uncultured Sedimenticola sp. | reverse complement strand
CGTCAGCCGCAGGGACGCGGCTGTCGAGCGTACAGGGACGTATTTACCGCGTGTCCGTAAATGCGGCCCCGGAGAGAGCCTGATATCTGTAAATTGCAGTGGTATTCGGAACACGTATTCAGACCGCCACCGGCGCCTTGATGTGGGGGTGGCATTCGTAGCCTACCAGCTCGAAGTCCTCGAACCTGAAGGCGAACAGGTCGTTGACGTCCGGATTGATCTTCATGATGGGTAGCGGGTAAGGCGTGCGTTTGAGTTGTTCATCGGCCTGCTGGAGATGGTTGCTGTAGAGGTGCGCGTCGCCCAGGGTGTGGATGAACTCGCCGGGCTGGAGGCCGGTGACCTGCGCCATCATCATGGTCAGCAGGGCATAGGAGGCGATGTTGAACGGCACGCCGAGGAAGATATCGGCGCTGCGCTGGTAGAGCTGGCAGGACAGCTTCCCCTCGGCGACGTAGAACTGGAAGAAGGCGTGGCAGGGCGGCAGGGCCATGTTGTCCAGCTCCCCCACGTTCCAGGCGCTGACGATGATGCGCCGCGAATCGGGATTGTTCCTGATCTGCTCGATGACCTGGCTGATCTGGTCGATGTGCCGGCCATCCGCCGTCGGCCAGGAGCGCCACTGGGCGCCGTACACCGGACCGAGATCGCCGTTCTCGTCGGCCCACTCGTCCCAGATGGACACGCCGTTTTCTTTCAGATACTGGATATTGGTGTCGCCCTTCAGGAACCACAGCAACTCGTGGATGATGGAGCGCAGGTGCAGTTTCTTGGTGGTCACCACCGGGAAGCCCTCGGCGAGATCGAAGCGCATCTGGTAACCGAACACGCTGCGCGTGCCGGTGCCGGTGCGGTCCTGCTTCTCGATGCCGTGGTCGCGCACGTGGCGCATGAGATCCAGGTACTGCTGCACTGCTCACCTCCCCCCTTGCTTCGAACCGCCCCAGTTTATCATGCGTCGCTTTCCCTGGCCTCCCCGGCGGTGTCGTACACCGGGCGGGAATAGGCCTTCCAGATCAGATAGATACCCAGCGCCAGCAGAGGCAGGGTCAGGAGGTGGCCCATGGTCAGCCAATCGAAGGCCAGGTAGCCGAGATGGGCGTCGGGCTCGCGCACGAACTCGATGCCGAAGCGGAACACGCTGTAGAGCACGGCGAAGAGCCCGGCCACCGCCATGCGCGGGCGCGGCCTGCTGGAGAACCACCACAGCACCACGAACAGCACCAGCCCCTCGAGGAAGGCCTCGTAGAGGGGATTGGGATGGCGCAACAGGCCGTCGTTGGCCTTCTTGAAGATCATCCCCCAGGGCAGATCGGTGGGCTTGCCCCACAGCTCGCCGTTGATGAAGTTGCCGATACGCCCGGCGCCGAGCCCCAGGGGCACCAGCGGGGCGATGAAATCCATGACCTTGAAGAAGGCCCAGCCCTGCTTGCGCGCAAACAGCCAGCAGGCCAGCATGACGCCCAGCAGGCCACCGTGGAAGGACATGCCGCCGTCGCGGATGGCAAAGACACGCTTGACGGCATCGAAGAAGGTGGGTTCATCGAGGATCCGGCCGAGGTCATAGAACAGCAGGTAACCGATGCGCCCGCCGAGGATGATCCCCAGCGCGGCGTAGAACACCAGGTCGTCCATCTGCTGCCCGCTCCAGCCCCATTCGGGGTGCTTGCGGATGCGGTAGCGTCCCAGCAGCCAGCCGCTGCCGATGGCGACGAGGTACATGATGCCGTACCAGTAGATGGGAAAGTCGAAGATGGTAAAGGCGACGCCGGTGAAATCTACGGTCATGCTGGTGATCCTGTGAAGCTAGCCACGATCATATCACGCGGCAGAAGAAGGCCTTGAGGTAGTCGGTCTCGCTCATGGCCGGCAGCACCGGGTGATCGCCCCCCTGGTGACCCTGGTGGACGATCTGCACCAGCCGCCCCGCCTGCTGCCCGCCCTGGCGCAGCACCTTGACCAGCTGCTCGCGCGACAGGTGCCAGGAACACGACGCCGAGACGAGGATGCCGTCCTCGGCCAGCAGGCGCAGGGCCAGGCGGTTGATGCGCTGGTAGGCCTCCAGCCCGGCCTTTACGTCCTTGCGCCGCTTGATGAAGGCCGGCGGATCCACCACCACCACGTCGAAGCGCTCGCCGGCATCGATCAGATCCTTGAGCACCGCGAAGGCATCGCCCCGGAGACACTGCGTCGGTGCCTCGACGCGGTTGCGTCGCAGATTGTCGCTCAGCTGCTCCAGGGCGCCGGCCGAACTCTCCACGAAGGTCGCCGCCGAGGCCCCGGCGACCAGCGCCTCGATACCCCAGGCGCCGAGATAGCTGAACACATCGAGCACGCGGCGATCCTTCACCATCCCCTGCAGGACACGGCGGTTGTCGCGGTGGTCATAGAACCAGCCGGTCTTCTGCCCGCCGTCGGCGGCAAAGGCAAACTCGGCGTCGTTCTCGCGCACCGCCACCCTGTCGGGCAGCTCGCCCTTGACGCAGTCCACGTAGGTCTCCAGCCCCTCCAGTTCCCGCGCCCCGGTGTCGTTGCGCAGGATGATGATCCCGGGTTCCAGCACCGCGTCGAGGGCGTCGAGAAACAGATCGCCCATCATCTCCATGCCCAGGGTGGTGATCTGCACCGCCAGCACCTCGCCGAAGCGATCCACCACGATTCCCGGCAGGCCGTCGCTCTCGCCGTAGATCAGGCGATAAAAGGGGTCGGTATAAAGGCGCTGGCGCAGCAACAGCGCGCGGGTGATGCGCCGCGCGAACCAGTCGCGATCCGGGCGCGTGTCGGCGTGGCGGCTGATGAGCCGCGCACTGATCAGGCTGTGGGGATTGACGTAGGCGGTGCCCAGCGGCTTGCCGCGATGATCGGTGACGTTCGCCAGCCCGCCGGGCTCCCGCCCCCTGAGCGGCGTGCGCGCGGTGTCCACCTCGTTGCTGTAGATCCACAGGTGGCCGGCGCGGATGCGGCGGTCCTCGTTCTTCTTCAGTTGCAGCGGCGGCAGGTGGGCGGCGGTCATTCGAAAAGGCCTTGTCCGGGCAGGGTCAATGTGGCGCATACGTTACCCGAGGCGGCCGCGGCATGCACCTGTTTTCGCCGGGCGGGGTGTTTCCGGGTGTCAGCCCACTGATCCCTGCTTCCGCGCAGCCAGACTGGCCCCGACACGGGGAAATTTACCCCGCCTCGCCGCCGGTGTTTGCCGACAGACGGATAGGCTATAGTGGCGCCCGCCCCACCCGCCACAGGAGCCACGCATGCCCAACCGCCTCGCCGACGAGACCAGCCCCTACCTGCTGCAACACGCCGACAACCCGGTGGACTGGTACCCCTGGGACGAGGAAGCCCTCGCCCTGGCGCGCGCGCAGGACAGGCCCATCCTGCTCTCCATCGGCTACTCGGCCTGCCACTGGTGCCACGTCATGGCCCACGAATCCTTCGAAGACCCGGCCACCGCCGAGCTCATGAACCGCCTGTTCGTCAACATCAAGGTGGACCGCGAGGAGCGCCCGGACCTCGACAAGATCTACCAGTCCGCCCACCACCTGCTCAACCGGCGGCCCGGCGGCTGGCCGTTGACCGCCTTCCTCACCCCCGATGAACACATGCCATTCTTCATCGGCACCTATTTCCCGCCGCGTGCCGCCCACGGCATGCCGCCCTTTCGCGAAGTGCTGCAACGGGTGCATGACTTCTACCGTGAACACCGCGACGACATCGACCGCCAGAACAGCGAGCTGGCCGGCGCCCTGCACAGCATGGCGCTGGTGAGCGGCGGCGAGGACGCGGTCCTCGACGCCACGCCGCTGGATGCCGCGCGCCGGCAACTGGAGGCCGACAGTGATCGCGTCCACGGCGGCTTCGGCGGCGCGCCCAAGTTCCCCCACCCCACCAACATCGAGCGCCTGCTGCGCCACTGGGCCGCCACCCGCGCGGGCACGCCGGACGACACCGCCCTGCAACTGGTGCGCCACAACCTGCACGCCATGGCCGCCGGCGGAATCTACGATCAACTGGGCGGCGGCTTCTGCCGCTACGCGGTGGACGCCGCGTGGCAGATCCCCCACTTCGAGAAAATGCTCTACGACAACGGCCCGCTGCTGGCCCTCTACGCCGAGGCCCATGCCGCCACCGGCGAGGCCACCTTCGCGCGGGTGGCCGAGGAGACCGCCGCCTGGGTGATGCGCGAGATGCAGTCCCCCGAGGGCGCCTACTACGCCACCCTGGATGCCGATTCCGAGGGCGAGGAAGGAAAGTTCTATGCCTGGGAGCGCGACGAGATCGCGGCCCTGCTGGATGCCGACGAGTTCGCCGCGGCGGCGCGCTTCTACGGCCTGGACGAGCCCCCCAACTTCGAGGGCAGGTGGCACCTCAGCGTGCGCGCCACCAGCGGCGAGGTGGCGGACAGGCTCGGCATGGACGAGGACCGGGTACGGGCACAGCTTGCCACGGCCCGCGCAAAACTGTTTGCCGCGCGCGAGCAGCGCGTGCGCCCCGGGCGCGACGAGAAGATCCTCACCGCCTGGAACGGCCTCATGATCCGCGGCATGGCCATTGGCGCGCGGCTGTTACGGCACCCCGAATGGGGCGACTCGGCCACCCGCGCGGTGGACTTCCTGCGCGACACCCTGCTGCGCGACGGCCGCCTGCTGGCCACCTGCAAGGATGGACGGGCGCGCCTCAACGGCTGCCTCGACGACTACGCCTTCCTCATGGACGGCCTGCTGGAACTGCTCCAGCTGCGCTGGCGCGACAGCGACTACCTCATGCTGCGGGAGCTGGCCGACAGCCTGCTGGCGCATTTCGAGGATACCGAACAGGGCGGCTTCTTCTTCACCGCCCACGACCACGAGCGCCTCATCCAGCGTCCGAAACCCTTCAGCGACGACGCCACGCCGGCGGGCAATGCCGTCGCCACGAAGGTGCTGGCGCGCCTCGGCCACCTCGGCGGCGAGACACGCTACCTGGACGCGGCGCGGCGCACCCTGCAATGCGCCTGGCCGGCCCTGCAACAGTTTCCCCACGCCCATTGCGGCCTGTTGCTGGCGCTGGAGGAATACCTCTACCCGCCCACCACCATTGTCATTCGGGGCAGCGACAGCGCGGAAATGCGGGACTGGCTGGAGGAATGCCGGCGGGCCTGGCACCCGCGGCGCCTGGCCTTCGCCATCCCCGACACGGCGGTACTCGATGGCCTGCTCGCCTCACGCGAGAGCGATGGTGGTCGGACGAGGGCCTATGTCTGTAGCGGCACGCGCTGCCGCGAACCCGCCACGACGCGGGCGGAACTGGGGGATGTGCTGGCGCAGGTGTAGCGCCGGGCGTCGTCCCTGGCACCCGGCATGAGGCTTACTTCAGGGTACTCGGCTTGAGCCCGATCTTGCCATAGAGCCAGGTGGCCGGGCAGAAACCGATGATGCCGGCGGCGGCCAGCATGGCGGCGGGCAGGTAGGCCAGCCAGTGAACGTTCCAGTTGGACAGCCAGAAGCTCAGCCACAACATGGCCGAGGCGGAAAGCATTGTTGCGCGGATCGCGGACATGCGACATACCTCTTTTCAGATTTCAACAGAACCCGGTTTCGACGGATGCCCGGGATTGCGTGAATGTAGCGGGCAGGGCGCGCAATGTCTGTAGCAAATGTTACAAAGTCCGCTCATCGCACCCCGGTGTGGAGACGCTCCCCGTAGCAGGCGTAGAACCACTTCATGGCGAGGGGCGAGAGCAGGGTGGTGAGGGCGATGACGATCACCAGCCCGGCATGGATTTCCTGGTCGAAGATACCGCTCACGCGACCCAGCTCGACGAAGATCAGCCCCACCTCGCCGCGCGGGATCATGGCGATGCCGATCACCCAGCGCAGCGGCCAGGGCTCGCGGATCATGAAGGCGCCCAGCAGCTTGCCGACGATGGCGGCGGCGAACAGCGACAGGGAAAAAATCCAGATGAAGGGCGAGGCCCAGTCGATCTCGCGCAGGTTGAGCGACAGGCCCACGTAGACGAAGAAGATGGGCGTGAACAGGTGCACGATGGGTTTCATCTGCGCCTCGATGCGATCGGCGAACTTCGCATCGGTGCGCAGGGCCACGCCGAAGGGCAGGAAGAAGCGCCGCGACAGGGCCAGTCCCGCCGCGAAACCGCCCAGCAATTCGGGCGCACCCATGACATCGGCCAGCCAGGCGAAGAACAGCACCAGCGAGACGATGGTGGTGGGCAGGAGTCCCGGGATCTCGCTGACGGCGTCGAAGCGCCTGATGATGAGCGAGATCATGCGCGCCGCCACCGGCGCCAGCACGAAGAAGGCCGCGACGAAGACGAGCACCTTGCCCGTGTTGACGAGGCTGATGCCGCCACCCACGGAAAATTCATACAGCAGGGCCAGCACGATGACGCCGAGCACGTCGTCGAGCACGGCCGCGCCCAGCACCACCTGGCCCTCCACCGAGTGCTGGCGCCGCAGATCGGTCAACACGCGCACGGTGATGCCGATGCTGGTGGCGGTGAGGGTGCCGCCGATGAACAGGGAGACCAGCAGGGAGAGCCCGAAGACCCAGTAACCCAGTGCGAATCCCAGCAACATGGGCAGCAGGAAACCGACGATGGCCACCGTCACCGACTTGCCGCCGGTGCGCACCAGGCGGCGGATGTCGGTATCCAGCCCCACCTCGAAGAGCAGCAGGATGATGCCGATCTCGGCCATGAGCTTGATGGCCTGCAGGGGCTCCAGCCAGCCCAGCAGCGAGGGCCCCAGCACCACGCCGGCGAGCAGCTCGCCGATCACCGACGGCGCCTGCAGGCGCACCGCCAGCTCGGCGAAAATCCGTGCCGTCAGCAGGATGAT
>CAZVIG010000108.1:0-6912 GCA_964627395.1 uncultured Sedimenticola sp. | reverse complement strand
CGGTCGCTCAGACAGTCCTCGCGCTTTTCGCTCCCGGTCCTGCGATGCTCGGCTGCGCCGACGGGACGGGGCACTTCGTAGCCGACTCCGAGGCGCGATTCGAGTCAGCCCCGCTTTGAAAGCTCATCTATCCCTTGCAGAACAGGGGTTTCGTGGACATCGCGTAGGTTTCCCCGGACAGCCATGCCACAAGTGGGGAGGGAGCGAATGCCACGGCCTGTTCCGAATTTTCCGCTAAGGTGTCCGCATGAGCAGTGGTAAGCGCACGGCAGACTGGGCATGGGTGGGCTACGGCCTGGCCGGTTATCTCCTCGGGCTGGGGGTGCTGGGTCTGTTCGTCCTGTGGGTCGCGCCCTGGCAGCTTCTGCCCTGGCACATCGACGCCGGCAGGCCGGTGCCGCCGGGACAGGCGCTGGCGGTCGATGCGGGGCTGTTGCTGCTGTTCGGGTTGCAGCACTCGTTGATGGCCCGCCCCGGGTTCAATCGCTGGCTGGGCGCCCGGCTGCCGGCGGTCGCAGTGCGCAGTACCTATGTGTGGCTGTCGGCGCTGGCGATCGGTCTGATCTGCGCCTTCTGGCAGCCCCTGGAGGGCATGGCCTGGTCGGTGGACGGTACCCTGGCCCGCTGGGTCCTGGGTGGCGGCTTCCTGCTCGGCTGGGGCATGGCGGTGTGGGCGACCTTTCTCATCGACCACTTCGAACTCTTCGGGCTGCGCCAGGTCTGGCGTTATCTGCGGGACGAGCCGGCGCCCAAGCCGGTGTTCCGCGAGCGCTCGCTGTATCGGTATGTGCGTCATCCGATGCAGCTCGGGGTGCTG
This sequence comes from uncultured Sedimenticola sp., assembly GCA_964627395.1. Taxonomy (GTDB): domain Bacteria; phylum Pseudomonadota; class Gammaproteobacteria; order Chromatiales; family Chromatiaceae; genus MONJU. Next base: position 6,095 of record CAZVIG010000108.1, on the reverse strand, counting down.
ATCGGGCTCTGGTCCACGCCGCAGATGAGTCTGAGCCACCTGCTGCTGGCGGCCGGCATGACGGTCTATGTCCTGATCGGGCTGTATTTCGAGGAGCGCGACCTGCTGCAGGAGCTGGGTCCGGACTATGCCGATTACCGGCGCCGGGTGCCGCAGTTGCTGCCGGGACTCCGGCGCGGGCGGGGCTGAGCGGCGGCGCCGGGGTCACAGCCTGTCCTTGTCGATATCCAGCTTCTTCATCTTCTCCCACAGGGTCTTGCGGCTGATGCCGAGCGCGGCGGCGGCCTTCTGCACCTGGCCCTGGTGCGCCTGCAGCATCTGCACGATGCGCTCGCGTTCCGCCGCCTCGCGCGCCGAGCGCAGGCCCTGCCGGGGCGCGGCGGCGGGCAGGCCCAGCAGCTCGGGGGTCAGGGCGTCGCCCTCGCAGAAGATGCAGGCGCGGTCGATCAGGTTCTTGAGTTCGCGCACATTGCCCGGCCAGTCGTGGGCCAGCAGCGCCTGGCGGGTGGCCTCGTCGATGGCCGGCGGCGGCACGCGGCCGACACGCGCTGCATTGGCCTCGATGAACTGCTCCGCCAGCCACAGGATGTCCGCGGGCCGCTGACGCAGCGGCGGTATCTGGAACTGGACCACGTTGAGGCGGTAGTAGAGATCCTCACGGAAGCGTCCTTCTTGGACCGCCTGGCGCAGGTCTTGATGGGTGGCGCAGACCAGGCGTCCCTGGAAGGGCAGGTCGCGTTCGCCGCCCAGGCGGCGGAAGCTGCGTTCCTGGATGGCACGCAGCAGTTGCGCCTGCAGCTCCGCCGGCATGTCGCCGATCTCGTCGAGGAACAGCACCCCCTCGCCGGCGCGTTCGAAGGCGCCGGCATGGCGCCGGGTGGCGCCGGTGAAGGCGCCCTTCTCGTGGCCGAACAGCTCGCTGGCGGCCAGGTGCTCCGGCAGCGCCGCGCAGTTGACCGCCACGAAGGGGGCGTCGGGGGTCAGGGCCTCGTGCAGGTGTCGCGCCAGTATCTCCTTGCCGACGCCGGACTCGCCCTGGATCAGCACCACCGTCTCGCGGTGCGGGGCCAGGCGCGGGATCTGGCGGAAGAAGGGGCGCATCCCGGGCGCCACCTGGTCGGGCTCCTCGGGCAGGGGGGCGCTGCGTGCCAGCAGCTCGCGCAGGCGCGCCAGCAGGGTCTCCAGGTCCAGCGGCTTGGTGAGGTAGTCCGCGGCGCCCTGGCGCAGCAGGCGCACCGCCTGCTCGATGCTGCCATAGCCGGTGATGAAGACCACCGGCGGCGGCTCGGGCAGGCGCCGCTGCAGCTCGCTGAACAGCCGCTCCCCGTCGCCGTCGGGCAGGCGGATGTCGCTCAGCACCAGGCGGTGGCGGTCGCGTTCCAGGCCGGCCAGGGCGGCATCGGTGCTGGTGAACAGCTCGCAGCTCAGCCCCTCCAGGCGCAGCCGCTCCTGCAGGGTCTCGCCCAGGATGGGGTCGTCCTCCACCAGGGCGATGTCGGGGGCGCGGTTCATGCTGCCTCCGCGGCGTCGTGCGGGAAGGGCAGGCTCACTTCGAAGCAGGTGGCGGCCTCGTCCGAGCGGGCGACGATCTCACCCGCGAGCTGTTCCACGATCTGGTAGGTGATCCAGAGCCCCAAGCCGGTGCCGCCGGGCCGCCCGCTGCGGAAGGGCTCGAAGATGCGTTCCAGCTCCGCCTGGGGGATGGGCTCGCCGCTGTTGCGCACCTGCATCCGCAGGCGCCGGCGGTCGCGCTCCAGGGTCACCGCCACCTCGCCCGGCGGCGACTCGCCGGCCGCCTGCACCGCGTTCAGCACCAGGTTGAGCAGGATCTGGCGGATCGCGGTGGCGGGCAGGGGCAGCTCGCCGCGCAGGCGGTTGTCCCATTCGAGTCGGACGCGGCGGGTGGCGTCGTCGGCCAGGATCAGGCGATGCACGTCCTCGATGTCGTCCGGGCTGCAGCGCCGCTGTTCCACCCGGCACTCCACCAGCAGCGCGGAGACGGTGTCGCGGATGTGGCCCAGGCCGCGCTCGATCAGCGCCAGGGTGCGCTCGGGGTCGCGCCGCTGCGGCGGCGTGCGACGGTAGTTGTCGATCGCCACCAGCATTCCTGCCAGCGGGTTGTTGATCTCGTGCGCCACCCCGCCGGCGATGCGGCCGATGGCGGCGAGGCGGTCCTGGGCGATCATCTGCCGCTCCAGGGCCTGCTTGTCGCGCAGCTCCGCGAGCATGGACTGGAAGCCGCGCGCCAGGTCGCCGATCTCGTCGCGCCCTGCCTCGATGGGGCATTCCAGGCCCTCCATCGGGCGGCGCCCCACCTGGCGCATGCAGGCGGCGAGCTGCACCAGGGGATGCACCAGACGACTGCCCCAGAGCCAGCCCAGGGGCACGATCACCAGCAGCAGCATCAGCATCACCAGCAGGCCGCCGCCCAGGATCTCCAGCAGACGCTGGTGGATGGCGCCGCGCGGCCCGGCGATCAGCAGGGCGCCCACCGGGGCGTCCTCGCTGAGCAGGGGGGCATGCACCAGCTGGCGGTCGTCGAAGGCGAACTGCGAGGCGGCGCGCGGCGTGCGACCGCCGAGGTGGGCGGCCAGGGCGCGTCCCAGCGGCGTGGCCTGCAGCGGGGTGCCGAGCGGAAAGTCGGCCGGGCGGTCGCTGACGAAGATGCGCCCCTGCTCGTCCAGTACCAGGTGGAAGGGCGCATCCGGCGTCTGCGCGTCGGGCGGGCTGCGGCGTCCGCGCAGCGCCGTGTAGGCGGTCCAGACGTCGTCGTGCAGCAGGGCCTCGGTGAGGATGGGGGCCAGGGCGTGGGCCTGGGCGGCGAGCGAGCGTTTCTGGTCCGCCTGCAGGTTGATGCTGGTCTGGATGCCGATCGCGATGGACACGAACAGGAAGGTGAGCAGGGTCACCAGCACCAGGCTCAGCGGCACCCGCAGGCGCAGGCTGCGCAGCGCCGCGCTCATGAGTCCTGGCTCCGCTCGTCGGCCACGCTGCTGGCCATCAGGGCGATGCCGGCATACAGGCTGGGGGTGCGGAAGGCGAAGCGGTCCAGCCCCAGGGAGGCCAGCAGGCGGCGGCCCGCGGGCTCCTCGTGCATGTGGCCCAGCACCCGGGCCAGCCGCTCGCGGCGTTCGGTGTCGAGGTGGTGCGGCGTGACCAGCGGCGGAAAGCCGAACTCGGGCGAGCGTTCCACGATGCGGGTGCGGGCGGTGAGTTCAGGATGCAGGCGGGCGAGCTGATCCCAGACATAGCCGTCCACCGCGCCGGCGTCCGCCAGCCCCACGCCCACCGCCTCGATGACGTGGCGATGCCCCCAGGTGAAGAAGGTGCGGCGGAACAACCGCCGCTGGGGCTGCGGCAGATGGGGAAAGAGCTGGTGCAGGCGGTACACCGGATACAGATAGCCGGAATTGGAGAGCGGGTCGGAGAAGGCGAACACGCCGCGCGCCAGGTCCTGCATCCCCTGGGCTTCGTGGTTGTCGACACCGGTGATGATGTAGGAGCGGTACAGCGGCCGGCCCTGGTACACCGGCACTGCCAGCAGATCCAGGCTGTCCAGGTGACGTACATAGGGATAGCCGCAGATCCAGGCCGCGTCGAGCTGGTCGCTGGAGAGCAGCTCCATGATGTCCTGGTATTTGGCGCGCTGCACGAAGGCGACCGGCTGGTCGAGCCGCGCCTCCAGCCAGTGCGCCCAGCGGCGCAGAAAGGCCACCCGGTCGTCGAGGATGACCGGGGTCAGGCCGATACGGATCGGCGGGCGCTCGTCGCCCGCCCGGACCCCCGCTGCCAGGCAGCCCAGCAGACCGAGAAAGGTGCGTCGCTGCATGCCCACAGAATAGCGGCGTCGCTGCGGGCTGTCATGGGTGAAGCGCCCTGCCGGTACGGGGCGTTACGGAAACGTAACCCGACCGCCCCTGCCGTTACGAAAGCGTAACGCGGCGCCGCGCCGAAACCCGCTGTGGCGGGCGGCGGACGGCTGGCCCGTGTCTTGCAGTCCCCGTAGCGAGTGCCCGCGGGCACCGTAACGACAAGGTCCCAACACCAGAACGAGGAGAGGAACCCGATGAGCAGACTCAGTCGGCGTGGATTCATCAAGCTGGGCGGCGCAGGGGTGGCGGCCGGCGCGGCCTCCATGGCCCCCGCCAGCGCCCTGGCCCGGAGCGAAGAGCGCAACCCCGGCGCCACCACCCTGCCGTACCCGAAGAAGACCATCGGCAAGGCCAAGGCCCTGCCGAAGAACAAGGCGGTGCGGTTCAACTATCCGGACGAACTCTCGCCCTGTGCGGTGATCCGCATGGGACACTCGGTGCCCGGGGGCGTGGGGCCGAACAACGACATCGTCGCCTACAGCACCCTGTGCACCCACATGGGCTGCCCGGTGAGCTATGACCCCGCCTCGCGCGACTTCAAGTGCCCCTGCCACTTCAGCGTCTTCGACAGCGAGAAGGCCGGGCAGATGGTCACCGGCCAGGCCACCGAGAATCTGCCGAAGATCCGGCTCACCTACGACGCCAAGACCGACACCCTCACCGCCATCGGCGTGGACGGGCTGATCTATGGCCGTCAGGCCAACATTCTCTGATCGGAGGGCGAACGTATGTCACATAAGGAACGCATTCCCCTGCCGCCGGTGAACGCGCAGAAGACCAACATGGTGTGTCACTTCTGCATCGTCGGCTGCGGCTATCACGTCTACAAGTGGCCGGAGGGCACCGAGGGCGGCCGCGCCCCGGACCAGAACGCCCTGGGCAAGGACTTCCGCACCCAGCAACCGCCCCTCTCGGGCGCCATGACGCCCGCGATGGTGAACAAGGTGGAGGAGAACGGCCGGCTGTACAACATCATGATCGTGCCGGACCGCGAATGCGTGGTGAACCAGGGGCTGACCTCCACCCGCGGCGGCCAGATGGCGAGCGTCATGTACAACGCCGACGGCCCGACCCGTGACCGCCTGAAATACCCGCGCCTGTTCACCGGCGACGACTGGGTGGACGTGAACTGGGACCAGGCGATGGCGGTTTATGCCGGCGTCACCAAGCGCCTGCTCGACACCTTCGGTCCGGACGCCCTGATGTTCAACGTGTTCGACCACGGCGGTGCCGGTGGCGGCTTCGAGAACACCTGGGGCACCGGCAAGCTGATGTTCTCCGCGCTCAAGACCCAGATGGTGCGCATCCACAACCGCCCGGCGTACAACTCCGAATGCCACGCCACCCGCGACATGGGCATCGGCGAGCTGAACAACAGCTACGAGGACAGCGAGCTGGCCGACTGCATCGTGTACATCGGCGCCAACGCCTACGAGACCCAGACCAACTACTTCCTGGCGCACGCCCTGCCCAATCTCACCGGCGGCACCGTGGAGAAGAAGAAAAAGTGGTTCCCGGGCGAGACGGTGGACAAGGGCCGCTTCATCCTGGTGGATCCGCGGCGCTCCCTGACCACCGCGATCTGCGAGATGAACGGCAAGGACCGGGTGCTGCACTTGCGCATCAATCCCGGCACCGATACCGCGCTGTTCAACGGCCTGCTCACCTATGTGGTGGACCAGGGCTGGCACGACAAGGAGTTCATCGCCAAGCACACCACCGGCTTCGAGGAGGCGCGCAAGGCCAACCGCATGAGCCTGGAGGAATGTTCCAAGATCACCGGCGTCCCGGTGGCCGACCTGAAGAAGGCGGCGGAATGGGCCTACAAGCCCAAGAAGTCGGGTCATCGCCCGCGCACCGCGCACCTCTATGAGAAAGGCATCATCTGGGGCAACGACAACTACCGCATCCAGTCGGCCCTGGTGGACCTGGTGCTGGCGACCCACAACGTGGGGCGGCGCGGCACCGGCGTGTGCCGTCTCGGCGGCCACCAGGAGGGCTATGCGCGCCCGCCCTATCCGGGCAAGCGTCCCATCTACATCGACCAGGAGATCATCAAGGGCAACGGGCGCATGCTCACGGTGTGGGCCTGCAACGCCTTCCAGACCACCCTCAACGCCCAGGAGTACCGCCAGACCCTCTACCGGCGCGCCAACATCGTGCGCGACGCCCTGGCCCAGGTGCGCGGCGGCTCGGTGGACGACATGGTGGGGGCCATCTTCG
>CAZVIG010000107.1:0-6978 GCA_964627395.1 uncultured Sedimenticola sp. | reverse complement strand
AGGGCGGCGATCAGCATCGGCAGCACGAAGCCGGCATAGCTGTACTTGGCCATCATCCCCAGGCCCACCGCCAGGCCCAGGTAGCCGTAGTCGCGCAGCCGCCCCTGGCGCAGCACCAGAATAATCGCATGCAGGCTCATCACCAGGGCCAGGGTGAGCAGGGTGGTGTGGGTCGATCCCTGGTGCAGCTTCCAGCCGAGCTGGGCGATCAACAGCCAACTGGTGGCCGAGGCCACCTGCCAGCGGGGCTCGGAGAACAACTGCAGGCTGACCCGGTGCCACAGCCAGAAGGCCAGCCCGATGATGACGTAGCGGATCAGGTACAGGACCCACATCGAGGGCGCGGTGATTTGCCAGATGGCCCACAGCATCCAGGTATAGAAGGGGGGCTGGAAGTTGCCGTAGTCGAGCCGCAGTTCCTGCGACTGGATGAGCTGCTCGGCATCGTCGAGCTGCAAGGTGTCGCTGAGCAGCAGGCGCATGCCCATGTGCAGCGTCAGGTAGGCGAGCAGGAACAACCCCCAGTTGCGCGGGCGGGCCAGGGCGACCCAGACGGCATCCAGGCGGCGTGTCAGGTCGGACGGCACGGGCGATCCCCGGTCGGGCCTGAAGACCCTCCCACAGGCGGTTTCAGTGGGTAATGCGAGATGGATGCGACGAATCCCGCCACTGTAGCGCCTTCGATCGGACCGGAAGGCCCATGCACTTCAGGATCGAAGCCGGGACGACCGTTCAATCGACCAGGCGGTAGCGCGCCCCGCAATAGGGACAGGTGGCCTCGCCGGTCTTTTCGATGGGCAGGAACACCCGCGGGTGCATGTTCCAGACCTCCTGTCCCGGGCGGGGGCAGCTCAGGGGCAGTTCGCTGCGCCTGACCTCGATGACCGTCTGCACATCCTGTTTCTTTGCCGCCTGATTCATTGCATCCCCCGTCAAACGATGGTGAGCCAGTGCCGGTGCACCGGACTACGCCCGTGCACCACGTCGAAATAGGTGCTCTGCAACTGCTCGGTGATCGGGCCCCGGGTGCCGCTGCCGATGGCGCGCCCGTCCACCTCGCGGATCGGCGTCACCTCGGCCGCGGTGCCGGTGAAGAAGGCCTCGTCCGCGATATAGACCTCGTCGCGGGTGATGCGCTTCTCGATCACCTGGTAGCCGGCCTCCTGCGCCAGCTCGATCACGGTGCGGCGGGTGATGCCATCCAGCGCCGAGGTGAGGTCCGGCGTATAGATGACCCCGTCGCGCACGATGAAGACGTTCTCGCCCGAGCCCTCCATCACGAAGCCCTGGGTGTCCAGCAGCAGCGCCTCGTCGTAGCCGCAGCTCAGCGCCTCCTGCAGCGCCAGCATGGAATTCATGTAGTTGCCATTGGCCTTGGCGCGGCACATGGTGACGTTCACATGGTGCCGACTGAAGGAGGACACCCGCACCCGGATGCCGTGCTTCATGTTGTCCTCGCCCAGGTAGGCGCCCCATTCCCAGGCCGCCACCATGCAGTGGACTCTCAGGTTGTCGGCGCGCAGCCCCATGCCCTCGGAGCCGTAAAAGCACATCGGACGGAAATAGGCGGAATCCAGGCCGTTCTCGCGCACCACCAGCTTGTGCGCCTCGTTGAGGGTGTCGGCGTCATAGGGCATGGGCATGCCCAGGATGCGCGCCGAATCGAACAGGCGGCGGGTGTGGTCCTGGAGGCGGAAGATGGCCGGGCCGTCCTCGGTGTGATAGGCGCGCACCCCCTCGAACACCCCCATGCCGTAGTGCAGGGTGTGGGTGAGCACATGGGTCTTGGCCTCGCGCCATTCGACCAGCTCGCCATCGAGCCAGATGACGCCGTCACGATCCGCCATGGATTGCATCGTCAACTCCAAACAAACGAGGGAACGCCGGCTGCGCCGGAAGACGGCATTGTAACCGCAAAGCGGGGGGCTGTCGGGCCCGAAGGCGGTCCGGATCGGCCAGAAAAATCACCACAGAGAACACAGAGAGCACAGAGGGATCCGTATTGAAACAGGTGCCTCCAGGACCGGAAGCCTGACGCTGCTCCGTCACGGCAAGGCCTGAAAAATTCAGACATTGCCTTCCTTTTGGTGGCTTTCGTTTTACTCAACCCACCCTACAGAACTACAACGCCTTCCCCTATATCAGGCACCAGGCGTGGATTCGCCATCCGCGTCGCCCAGCACCGCCTCCCAGGTCTCGCGCACCAGGCGGCGCTCCTCCTCGAACCGCCCCACTGCCACGAGGGGCTTCTCCTCCTGCAGGGCGCAGCGGTGCACCACGGCGCGATACACCCGATAGACCCCGAACAGCCGTTCCGCCTGCTCCGGGGCGAGCAGGCCGTACTCGCCGAGGCGCTCCAGCAGCCGCGCGTTGTCGGTCCATTCGGTCAGGCCCGGGTGGTCGTGCGCCCAGCGCAGTACCGCGAACTGCACCAGGAATTCGATGTCCACCAGCCCGCCCCGGCCCTGCTTGACGTCGAAGCGTGCGGCATCGCCGCGATCCAGGTTCGCCACCATCTTCTCGCGCATCCGCACCACCTCGCCCACCAGCCGCGCCGGGTCCCGGCGCAGGCACAGTACCTCGCGCCGCACCCGGTTGAAGGCCTCGGCCAGGGCCGGATCGCCCGCCACCGCGCGCGCCCGCACCAGGGCCTGGTGCTCCCAGGTCCAGGCGTCGCGATGCTGATAGCGCTCGAAGGCGGCCAGGGAGCTGACCAGCAGGCCCGACTCGCCGTTCGGGCGCAGGCGCATGTCCACCTCGTAGAGGACGCCCGAGGGGGTGCGGGTGGTGAGGATGTGGATCATGCGCTGTCCCAGACGGGCGTAGAACAGATCCGCGGCCAGCGGGCGTGGGCCGTCGGTCATTGCATTGCGGTCGTCGTTGCCGTGCAGGAACACCAGGTCCAGGTCGGAGCCGTAGCCCAGCTCGATACCCCCCAGCTTGCCATAGCCGATCACCAGGAAGCCGTCGTCCAGCGGCGGCGCCAGGCGCGGCCGGCCGTGGCGCACCTCCAGGTCACGCCAGGCCAAGGCTCGGGTCTCGCGCAGCACCGTCTCCGCGATCTCGGTGAGATAGTCGCTGACCACCATCAGGGGGATGATGCCGGCGATGTCCGCCGCGGCCACCCGCAACCGGTTGCCCAAGGCGAACTGGCGCAGGCGCTCCATCTCCTGCTCCAGATCGCCCGGCTCCACCGAGCGCAGCAGAGTGGCCAGCTCCTCGGCCAAGTCCTCGCCGCGCAGCGGGGTGTAGAGGCTGCGCGGGTCCAGCAGCTCGTCCAGCAGTAGCGGCATGCGCGCGAGCTGGCTGCCCACCCAGCGGCTCTCCGCCAGCAGGCGTACCAACTGGGACAGCGCCATGGGATTCTCTATCAGCAGATCCAGATAGGCGGTGCGGCGCACGATCGCCTCCAGCAGCCGCAGCAGGCGGCGCAGCGCCTGGTCGGGGTGGCCGCTGTGCGCGGCCGCCTCGATGGCCAGCGGCATCAGGCGATCCAGACGCGCCCGCGCGGCGGAGGACAGGACCCGCACCGCGCTGCTCTCGCGCAGCGCCTGCAGCAACTCCAGCATCCGCTGCGGATCGGCGAAGCCCAGCGCCGCCAGGCGCGCGCGGTGGGTTTCGGGATCGCCCTCCCCCAGCCAGACCGCGGCCAGCGGCGATTCCGCCTCGCCCGGGGCGGCCTGCGGCGCCTCGAACACCTGCTCGAACTGGGAATGGACGTGCCGCCGATGCTCTTCCAAGGCCTGCTCGAAAGCGGCCGCCTCGCTGAAGCCCATGCATACCGCCAGGCGCTCGCGCCCCGCCGGGTCCTCCGGCAGCAGGTGGGTCTGCTCGTCGCGCCAGGCCTGCAGGCGGTTCTCCAGGCGGCGCAGGAAGGCATAGGCGCCGAGAAGCTGGCGCACCGCGTAGGCGGGCATCAGGCCCTTGTCGCCCAGCCGCTCCAGCACCTTCTGGATGGGCCGGATCTGCAGCTCGGGATCACGCCCGCCGCGCACCAGTTGAAAGGCCTGGCCGATGAACTCGATCTCGCGGATGCCGCCCCGCCCCAGCTTGACGTTGTCGCGCAAGCCCTTGCGCTGCAGCTCGCGCTCGATCATGCGCTTCATGTCGCGGATCGACTCGATCACACCGAAGTCGATGTAACGGCGGTATACGAAGGCGCGGATCAGCCCCTCCAGTTCCGCCCGGTCCGCGGGATCGCCGGTGATGGGGCGCGCCTTGACCATGGCATAGCGCTCCCAGGCGCGGGCATGGCCCTGCAGGTAGTGCTCCATCGCCTCGAAGCTCACCGCCAGCGGGCCCGCGTCGCCGAAGGGGCGCAGCCGCAGGTCCACCCGGAACACGAAGCCCTCCTCGGTCTGGCGGCTCAGCAGGTTGACCAGCTCGCGCCCCAGGCGCACGAAGAAGGCCTCGTTCTCCAGCGGGCGCGGGCCGTCGCTGCGCCCGTGGCGCGGAAAGCAGAACACCAGGTCGATGTCGGAGGACAGATTCAGCTCGCGCGCCCCCAGCTTGCCCATCGCCAGCACCACCAGGTGCTGGTCGCGCCCTTCCGCGTCGCGCGGCACCCCGTGGCGCGCCACCGCCCAGCGGTGCAGGTGCTCCAACCCCACCCGCACGCTGGCCTCCGCCAGGTCGGAGAGTTCCGCCAGGGTCTCATGCAGGGGCGCCTGGTCGGCCAGATCACGCCATACGATGCGCAGCATCTCGCGCTGACGGAAGCGCCGCAGGCGCTGCCCTAGGGTTTCGGCATCCTGCACATCGGCGACCCGGGCGCGCAGCTCGGAGGCCAGCTCGTCCAGGTCACGCGGGCGCCCCAGCAGTCCCTCTTCGAGCAGCTCCGCGAACAGCGCCGGTCGCTGCAGCATCAGGCGCGCGGCGAATTCGCTGCCCAGCCAGACGCAGCGCCGCTGGCGCTCCATCTCCGGGTCCAGCGCCGGCCGGTCGGGCAGCGCCTGCCAGGCCGCCTCCAGCCGTTCCAGCCGTTCGCGATTCTCCTCCAGCAAAGAACTCCCCTCGCCTGTCGGGCCGCGGCGTCACCCCCGCAGCTCAAGTAACGGCCCCCGCGGCCGTTACTCCCGAGCATGAATGAGACAGCTTCGAACCGGGACACGCAAGCGGAATCGCTGCGTCTCCTCTGGCAGCAGGCGGCCGGATCGGCCCGGCTGGCGATGGCAGCGGCCCTGCTCAGCTTCCTGGTACTCGCCGCCTACAACCACCCATCCGCCTGGCTGATCGCCTGGTACGCCGTCACCAGCCTGGTGGCCCTGGCGCGCATCCGCCTGCACGCCCGTTTCGAGGCGGTCTATCGCCAGCAGTGCGCCTGCTGGCGCTGGGAACGCTACCACCTTTGGACCGGCATGCTCAGCGGACTCTGCTGGGGCCTGCTGGGCGCCCAACCGATCGACCAGCTCCCGCTGGCACTGCAGTCCACCACCCTGCTGGGACCGCTGCTGATCGCCACCGCGGCCCTGGGCGCCTATGCCATCCGCCTGAACCATTATCGGGCCTTCCTGTCCGTCCTGTTCCTCGCCCTGCTGGCGAGCTACACTTGGCGCCACGGCAGCCAAGCGCTGCCGGCCTGGGGCATCGTGGGGCTGTTCGGCCTGTTGCTGGAGACCATCGCGCGCCGCTACCACGAGACCCTGATGGAAACCCTCGCCGCCAAGCACAAGGTGGAGCGCGCCCGTCAGGAGCTGGAGGAGGCCAACCGCCACCTGATCCAGCAGCACGAGACCATGCTCCAGGAGGAGCACATCGCCCGCCACGTCTTCGAGCAGCTCACCAACGCCAACCTGGACCCGGCCGAGGGCGTGCACACCTGGAACCAGCCCATGGGGCGGCTCTCGGGCGACCTGGTGCAGGTGGCGCAGGTGGCGGACGGCTCCGTCTATCTGTTCCTGGGCGACTTCACCGGCCACGGTCTGCCCGCGGCCCTGGGCGCGGTGCCCGCCGCCACGGTGTTCAGCACCATGGCGCGCAAGGGGCTGCCGGTGGAGGTGATCGCGCGGGAGCTGAACGCCAAGCTGCACAGCCTGCTGCCCACCGGCTATTTCTGCTGCGCCGCGGTAATGCGGCTCTCGCCGGCGCGCGACCGGCTGTGCCTGTGGAGCGGCGGCCTGCCGCCGGTGCTGGTGCAGCAGCGCCAGGGCGGGTTGCTGGAGATCCCCTCCGCCAACCTGCCTCTGGGCGTGGTGGGCGACGCCGAGTTCGGCGACACCTGCACCGAGCTGCTGCTGCAGCCGGGCGACCGGGTCTTCGTCTATACCGACGGCCTCACCGAGGCGCAGAACCACGAAGGCGAGATGTGGGGCGGCGAGCGGCTGCGCCGGCTGCTGGCCGACACCGCCGCCAAGGGCTCGATGCTGGAACGGCTTAAGGAGGAGATCCTCGACTTCACCAACCTGGCACCGGCCTCGGACGACATCTCCCTGATCGAGATCGTGGCCGGGAACGGCAAGGAAAAAGAGGCCGTGGCCTGAGCGGCCGGCGCGAACCGCCCTTCCCCCACCTCATGCACTGCTGTCCAGGGAAACCTCGTCCCCCCGCTTGCGGCGGGGGGAGGCTAGGCGGGGGCATGCCGCACTGCGGCAACGATGTCTTGTTCATTTCCCGGCCGCTCAAGCCGTCTGTGGGAGCGGCTTCAGCCGCGACAGAGAGGCGGGGGCTGTACTAGAGTCGGGGCTGAAGCCCCTCCCACAAAGAAGATCCACCTTCACCTCCCCACTCGTGGAGGGTGGGGGAGGCTGGGAGTGGGCATGGCGTGTTTCCGGTCTCGCCACCGCAGGCGGTAATTAACGTGGCGTTGTTGCCGCTGCGCGGCGGCCATTTGGAAAGCGGGCGGCGGCCCGCACTCGCCCCACTATTACTCGCGCTGCGCGCTCGCCGTTCGGGTCGGACTGCGGCCGATCAAGGCTTCAGCCTTGTCTTTGCTTGCCCAAAGAAAAGTGGGCAAAAGAAAGGGCACCCGACGACTTGCCC
>CAZVIG010000106.1:0-7004 GCA_964627395.1 uncultured Sedimenticola sp. | reverse complement strand
TGTCCGGTGGCTGGGGTACCTTCCTGGCCGGTCGTCACGACACCCCGGCCAAGGTGGCTTGGTATGCCGCTGGCAACGACGTGATCGGTGACTCCATCGTCGACTTCAACCGCATCGGCTTCACCGAGCGTCGCCTGGACAACGCCATCGCCTACATCTCGCCCAACATGAGCGGCTTCACCGTGGCCGCTGCCGTGGTTCCGGGTGAGGGTACCACCGGCACCAACAACGACATCAACAACGCCTACTCCCTGGGTGCCATCTACGCCGGCGGCGGCCTGAAGGCCGGCATCGGCTACGAAGTGGCCGACAAGGAATACCTGGGTGGTACTGCGTCCGATGAGAAGATGCTGCAGGTGAGTGCCAGTTACACCTTCGGTGACTTCATGATCGGTGGTTCCTACCAGGATGTGAGCGACAAGGCCGGTACTTCCGGTCGTGACCAGACCGTGTGGGGCCTGGTTGCCAAGGCCAGCTTCGGTAATAACTATGTGATGGCCAACTACGGTGACAACGATGACAACGGCATCACCACTGATGGCACCACCTGGGGCCTGGGTGTTGGTCACAAGTTCAGCAAGCGCACCCAGGTGTACGCTGCCTATGACAACCGTGACAACGGTACTGCAGCCGACACCAGCGCCTTCGCACTGGGCATGATCCACACCTTCTGATCTCCGATCGGAAAAGGTGGTATCGAGACGGGGCCTTCGGGCCCCGTTTTTGCGTTAGGCGTTCGGAGGTTCGGGCCTTGTCGGATGGGTCCTACAGAAAGATCGGATTTCTCCTACAGCACGAATCGGATTTTTCCGATGTTGCCTTTCTGCGCCGTGACGGACAATACAACTGCCGTCAGGGATGAAGCACAGGGCAGGAGGCCCACGGCAGGGAGGCGACAGGCCAGGGACGGCCACCGCGACCCGGCGGCATGCCCGCACCCAGGGATGGGTGCGGGCGTTTTTTTAGTGCCCGTTCGCCCAGCCCGGGCTAGGTCACATCCTCTACATGCAGAATGGAGCCGGGGTACTGGGTCAACATCCTGTCCGCTGTCAAAAGGGTGAATCCTTCGACCAATGCCTGTGCGACCAGTATTCGGTCGAAGGGATCCTTGTGCAGTCCTGGCAAGACGTCGATTTCCACGGCATGTCGGCTGGAAATGGCCATTTCATGGTAGCCGTTGTCGAGCAGGGCGCGTCGAAGGATTCCCGCGTTCACCTGGAAGTTGTCACGCCCGAGAGCGCTCTTGATGCTGATTTCCCACAGGTTGGCGGCGCTGAACCAGAGTTCGTGTTCCTCGGCCTCGAGCAGCGATCGGACGGGCGGAGCCAGACGTTCCGGCACGCCCGCAGCCCAAAGCAGGATGTGCGTATCGAGTAACAGCTTCACTCGTGCGATTCGAACTGTCGTTCGATTTCTTCCTGTCCCAGACGATCGAAATCGCGCGGCACCTGGATCTGTCCCCGAAGGAAGCCCAGCCGCCGGCGCTTCGCTGGGGGTGGCGTGTCGAGCGCACACAATCTGGCCACCGGACGACCGGCCTTTGCAATGATGATGGTCTCCCCTTTTGCCGCCTGCTCGACGATGCGGGAGAAATGCGTTTTCGCTTCGTGGATATTGATCGTTTTCATAAACATAGATTAGCTTAGTCCGACAGGCTTGGTCCAGTTCTATCGGGGCCGTTCCTAACGCCCTGGCTATTGTTGCCGCCGATGGGCACAACAGGCGGAGACGATCGATGAGTCACTCCCCCTCGCAAGTGGGGCGGGGGCTTCCCGACAGGGGCGCCTGTTGTCGGAATCGTCCTACAGAAAAATCGGAATTTTCCTACAGGAGGATAGGATTTTTCCGATGCCGCGTCCGCCTTGCAGGGCACATAATGCAATCGCCGTCAGGGAGGAGTCGCAGGGCAGGAGGCCCGGGAGCAGGGAAGCGACAGGCCAGGGATGGCCACGGCAGGCCCGACGGTATGCCCGCATCCAGGGAAGGGTGCGGGCATTTTTATTTTCGGTTCCGGATCGACCGGCACCATGCGCAGCTGAAGCATGTCGAGCACCGTGAGCAAATGGCGCCTGCGCCGCGAAAGTGCTACCTTGTCGGGCTCGATCATCGATCAGCAGGAACAGTCAATGAACCAGGACGAGATGAAGAAACAGGCGGCGCTGGCGGCGCTGGAATACCTGCCGGAAGGCGGGGTGCTGGGCATCGGCACCGGGTCCACGGTCAATCACTTCATCGACGCGCTGGCGTCGGTCAAGGGGCGTTACGAGGGGGCGGTGTCCAGCTCCGAGGCCTCCACCGAGCGTCTCGAGGCGATCGGCATGCCGGTGCTCGACCTCAACTCGGTGGGCGACCTGGAGATCTATGTGGACGGCGCGGACGAGTCCAACCGCCACCTGCAGCTCATCAAGGGCGGTGGCGGTGCCTTGACCCGCGAGAAGATCATCGCCGCGGCCAGCAAGCGTTTCGTCTGCATCGCCGACGAGACCAAGCTGGTGGACGTGCTGGGCGCCTTCCCGCTGCCGGTGGAGGTGATCCCCATGGCGCGCAGCTATGTGGCGCGCGAGCTGGTGAAGCTGGGCGGCACCCCGGTGTGGCGCGAGAACTTCGTGACCGACAATGGCAACGTGATCCTGGACGTACATGACCTCGAGATCATGGAACCGGCCAAGCTGGAGACCACCATCAATCAGATCGCCGGCGTGGTCACCGTGGGCCTGTTCGCCCATCGCGGCGCCGACGTGCTGATCCTGGGCACCCCCCAGGGGCCGCGCACCCTCGAGCCCTGATCCGGTTCCCTTCGGCACAGCGAGGCCCCCATGCCGCGGCGATACATCGAGGAGATCCTGCGCGCGCGCGTCTATGACGTGGCGCGCGAGACGCCCCTGGAGCGGGCGCGTCGCCTGAGCGACCGCCTGGGCAACAGCATTCTGCTCAAGCGCGAGGACGACCAGCAGGTCTTCTCCTTCAAGCTGCGCGGCGCCTACAACAAGATCTACAGCCTCGATCCGGAAAGCCGCGCGCGCGGCGTGGTGGCCGCCTCCGCGGGCAACCACGCCCAGGGGGTGGCGCTGGCGGGGCGCGAGCTGGGCGTGCCCGCGACCATCGTGATGCCCACCACCACCCCCGCCATCAAGGTGGAGACGGTGCGTCGCCTGGGCGGCAAGGCGGTGCTCAAGGGCGATTCCTACGACGAGGCCAACGAATACGCCCTGGCCCTGGCCGAGGAGAAGGGGCTGAGCTTCATCCATCCCTTCGACGACCCCAAGGTGATCGCAGGGCAGGGCACCATCGGCATGGAGATCCTGCGCCAGCATGCCGATCCCATCGAGGCGATCTTCGTGCCGGTGGGCGGCGGCGGCCTGATCGCCGGCATCGCCGCCTACGTCAAGCATGTGCGGCCGGAGATCCGCATCATCGGCGTCGAGCCGGAGGATGCGCCCACCCTGCACCATGCCATGGCCGCTGGCCGGCGCGTGCGCCTGAAGCAGGTGGGGCTGTTCGCCGACGGGGTGGCGGTGCGCCAGATCGGCAAGGAGACCTTCCGCGTGGCGCGCAACCTGGTGGACGAGGTGGTGCTGGTGAGCACCGACCAGATCTGCGCCGCCATCAAGGACATCTACGACGACACCCGCTCGGTGGCCGAGCCCGCCGGTGCCCTGGCGGTGGCCGGCATCAAGCAGTACCTGGCGGATCATCCGCAGCAGGATCGCACCCTGGTGGCGCTGCTCAGCGGTGCCAACATCAACTTCGACCGGCTGCGTCATGTGGCCGAGCGCACCGAGATCGGCGAGCAGCGCGAGGCCCTGCTGGCGGTGCAGATCCCCGAGAAGCCCGGCAGCTTCTTGCGCTTCTGCCGCCTGCTGGGCAAGCGTTCCATCACCGAGTTCAACTACCGCTATGCCGATGACAAGGCGGCGCAGGTGTTCTGCGGCGTGGAGCTGCGCGAGGGGCACGACGAGAAGGCCAGGCTGATCGCCCATCTCGAGGACAAGGGCTATTCCGTGGTGGATATGACCGACAACGAGACGGCCAAGCTGCACATCCGCTACATGGTGGGCGGGCACGCCCCCCAGGCGGTCAACGAGCGGGTCTATCGCTTCATGTTTCCCGAGCGCCCGGGCGCGCTGCTGGACTTTCTCTCCGGCCTGTCGCGCGGCTGGAACATCAGCCTGTTCCATTACCGCAACCACGGCGCCGCCTATGGACGGGTGCTGGTGGGTATCCAGTTGCGTGACGACGAGCGCAAGGCCTTCGAGTCCTACATGAAGGAGCTGGGCTACGACTACACCGAGGAGACGGACAACCCCGCCTACCGCCTGTTCGCCTCCGGCGGTTGAACCGCCTCGGGGCGTGCCTGTCGCCCCCCTGCCCCGAATGCAACGAGGCCCGGCTTTCGCCGGGCCTCTGTTTCGATGTCGAAGACGGGCTTCAGCGCTTCTTGCGCGGCGTCACCTTGCGCGGGCGCGGGGTCGCCTTCTTCTTGGCTACTTTCTTTTCGGTCTTTTTGGCCACCTTTTTCTTGGCCGCCTTCTTGGCGACTTTCTTCTTCGCCACCTTCTTGGTCACTTTCTTTGCGACCTTCTTCGCTACCTTTTTCGCCACCTTCTTGGCGACCTTCTTTGCAGCGACCTTCTTCTTGGTTGCTGCCTTCTTCTTTGCGGCTTTCTTGACTGCCATGTACTCCCCTCCACGTGTCAGCTGATGTCAACCTCGCCAAGAGTATAAACAACGAAAGTAAAAATGCCAGAGTCGTTGAAATATCCAGGCGAACCTGTCATGCAACAGCGGCAGCGATGAAACGACCTTTAGCGTTTCACCGCATGCAGGATGCGCTCGCGCGATTTGCATGTAAGGAGGGTGGTCGGTGTGACGATCATCGAAGGTTGCACGTCCCAGGGCATGAGGGGGATGGCATCGCAACGTTGAACGTCGTGCGCGAGGCCGATCAGGAGGGGACGGGAGCGGTATCGCTGTCTTCGGACGAAGGCGAAGGTGCGGTCATAGAAACCCCCGCCCATGCCCAGGCGATGACATCGATCGTCGAAGCCGAGCAGGGGCATCAGTACCAGGTCGAGCCACTGTGGCTTGCAATGTCGGGATGCTATGCAAGGCGGTTCCGGGATGCCGAAGCGGTTGACCACCATCGGCATGCCTGGATGCCAAGGCAGAAACCACAGTCGTCCCGGCAGGAAGGGATGCAGCACCGGCAGAAAGCATTGCTTACCCGACAGCCAAGCGAGATACAGCAGCGGCATGGGATCGATTTCGCCCTTGCTGCCGACATAGGCGGCGATGCGTCGGGCGCGGCGGAAGGCGGGCAGGGTGGCGACACGTGCGCTCGCCGCAGCCGAGGCGGCGCGCAGTTCCGCCTCCGGAATGGCGGCGCGCAGCCGGCGCAGACGTCGGCGCAGCTCGCGGTTGTCGGGTGGGGTGGAATCGTTCATGGGCTGGAAGAGGCGGTATCCCCCGCCTGTGTCGGTGCCTGCCGTGATCCTTGAACCGTGAGGTTCAAGTGGGGCTGGAACGGGGCCTCAGGCTTTCCGCTCGAGGGCGGACATGCACACCGGCCACCGGGGTCCGGCCCCGAAGTGCGCAAGCATAGGCTCAAGGGAATACCTGGCCGGCTGCCGTGCACCGCAGGGGATACCTGTGTCCAGACTAACCCTCCGCGGTGGAAAGTCAAGCGGAGCGATGCCCAGGACCGGAACACGGCTTTTGACGCGGCGCGGGATCGTTCCTGAACAGGCCGATGCGTTCGCTCCCCTTCCATAAGTGGCTCCGTTGGCCGGAGCGACGATGCCTTGCTATTTCCCAGCACGGTCCGGTGGCGCGAGCTGTGGGAGCGGCTTCAGCCGCGACAGGGAGATCGGTGTTGCAACGATGTCGCGGCTGAAGCCCCTCCCACAAGAACGATCCATCGTCACCTGCCGACCTGCAGGGAGGGCTGGGGAGTGACAAGGGAGATGCCGCAGGAGGTCGGCAAAGATGTTTCGCTTCGCCCGGCGCTCCCCTCCCAGCCTTCCCCGCAAGCGGGGAGGTTCGATCAAAGCTCGAGCTGGGCGCTGTCGTTGAGCGCGATCTCGATGCGTTCGCGCAGCGCGCGGATGCGCTTGTTGGCGGTGGAGGCGGCGGCGTCGGCGCTGTCCTCGCGGGCCAGCAGTTCGTGGGCGATATTGAGGGCGGCCATCACCGCGATGCGGTCGGTGCCGATCACCTTGCCGGTGTTGCGAATTTCCTTCATGCGCGCATCCAGGAAGCGCGCGGCCTTGAGCAGGTCCTCCTCGTCGCCCGGTTCGCAGCCGATGCGGTATTCCTTGCCCAGGATGTTCACGGCCACGGCGTTGCGCTTGCTGCTCATGAGGCGGCCTCGATGGCTTTCAGGCGTTCGATGAGAGATTCCACGCGCACCCGCGCCGCGGCGTGGTTTTTGACCAGGCGGTCGCGTTCCGCGGACAGCTTTTCCAGGTCGGCGCGCAGGGTCTTGTTCTCGTCCTTGAGGTGGGCGCAGGCTCGGATCAGTTCCTCGACCCGGATCTCCAGTGCGCGCAGATCCTGTTCCTGGATGGGACTCTCGCTCATGCGACCGATTCTAGACAGGTTTGCGCGGGGCCGCATCCCGAATTTGCCGCGCCGTGATCGGCCGCATCCGGCATGGTGGTAAGATTCTCCGATCATATGGATGCAGCCAGGAAAGCCAGCCTTGTCCGCCGATCTTCCCGACCATGCCGGCTGCCGCGACGCCTTGGCGCGCGCCGGCCTCACCCTCAGTCCCAGCGAGGCCCACGGCATCGCCGTCGGCCTGCTGGCCGGCGACGTGACCGATCCGGAGCGTCACTGGGCCGAGACGCTGTATGCCGACCTGGAGCCGGACGACGTGTTGGCGCAGGAGGCGCGCGCGCTGCTGGATCAGGTGTTCGCGGCGGCCCGCGAGCAGCTCCAGGATGCCAGCTTCGGCCTGCAGCTCTGGCTGCCGCCGGAGGCGCCGGAGGGACAGGAGAACGAGG
>CAZVIG010000105.1:3540-7099 GCA_964627395.1 uncultured Sedimenticola sp. | reverse complement strand
AGAACACCAGGGTCATCACCCCCCAGTGCAGGGTGCCGGCGGCGCGCAGGAAGTCGCGCGTCTCGCCGATCAGCACCATGCGGAAGGGCAGGAACAGGAACAGATACACCGGGATGAAGACGATGAACATCCCGTACCAGCCGCTATACACCCAGTAATACTGCACCGGGATGGCCAGATAGGCCCAGAACAGCACCCGCCGGTCGGCGCGCCGGGTGGGGATGATGGAGAAATATTCCTTCAGCGCCAGGAAGCTGACGATGCCGAAGAAGGCCACCGACACCCCCGGAGAGAGCAGGATGGCCAGGGTGAACACCCCCACCATCAGCCACCAGGAGCGGATGCGCTGGCGCAGCTCGGTGAAGTCGCGCTGCGGCTGGCGGCGTGCCAGCCACCATTGGACCGCGCTGGCGATCAGCAGCAGGCCGAACAGCCCGCCCAGCATCCAGCGTACCGGCTCGGCGAGGGTGGCGAACATCAGCCCAGCTCCGCCAGCGCCGCGCGCACCCGGTTGAGGATGGTCAGCACCAGCAGCCCGCAGACCAGGCCCAGCAGCCAGTCGCTCCAGCCGGCGAGCGGGATGCCGAGCCCGCCGGCCAGCGCCAGGGCGCCGAACACGAAGGCGCGGTCCGACTTGCCCATGGGGCCGTCATAGCGGCGCGACGCGCCGATCTGCACCCCGATCACCCCGGTCATCTCCGAGATCAGTGCCAGCAGCACCGCCAGCACCACCAGCAGCGGCGACAGCCCCGGCACCAGGGCGAAGGCGCCGTACAGGGCGGCGTCGGAGATCACGTCGCCCAACTCGTTGAGTACCGCGCCCAGCGGGGTCTTCATGTCGTACTCGCGCGCCAGCATGCCGTCGATAGCGTTCAGCGCCATGCGCAAAAACAGCACCAGCGGCACCAGCAGCAGCATGATCCGGCTGGCGGGCCAGGCGGCCAGCCCGGCGGCGGTGAGCAGCGACAGGGCCAGCGCCGCCAGGGTCACCTGGTTGGCGGTGACCCCGGCCGCGGCGAGCCGCCCCACCAGCGGTCGCAGCAGATTCTGAAAAGCGGGTTTGAGATCGTAGATGGTGGCCATGATGTGCGGGTTCCCTCTCCGTGCTGCCGGGGCACCCTCCCTCCGTGGGTCGAGTCTCCAAGGGCGGAGACTGTAGCGCCCCGGCGCAGGGCGGCGCAATCGATAAGGTGGAGAGGTGCCCTCGAGACTTTCTCGATCATCGTCCGGCCAGGGCGGCCTGGATTTCTCTGGGAGCGCCGGCGTCCCGCCGGCTGGGCCGCCAGGATGGCGGCGCTCCCGGATCAGGCCCTTGCGGAGTGCCAATGGGTGACCGGAACGAGGATCAGGGCCACAACGGGAAGCCCCGGCTTTGCCGGAGGATACTCACTCGAAGAGGCCGTGCAGAAACCAGTCGCCGCTGCGGCGGTCGCGGTAGATCCACAGATGACTGCCGTCGCGGTCGCGCGCCAGATAGTAGTCGCGGCTCTGGTCGGCCCCGTCCCACCAGCCGCTCTCGATGCGGCGCGGGCGGCCCAGGAGCTGCAATATTCCCTGATGACGCGGGCGGCCGTCGGGGGCGGCCAGAGGACGCGGGGGATGCAGCAGCCAGGGCGGCAGCAGGCCATGCAGGCTGGCCTCGCCGCCCCCCTCCCCCGGCGGGCAGGTCTCGCCGGCCCGCTCCGGACGGTGGTCGGGACGGGCGCGCAGGCCGGAGAGACGGTCCTCGCCGAGGCGCACCGCCAGGCGTTCCAGCGGCGCCGGATCTGGTCCCTGCGGCGTCTCCGGCAGCAGCTCCGCGGTGCGTTCGGCGAAGGGCAGGCAGTCCTCCACGCGCAGCCCCAGACCGATCACCGGCGCCGGCAGCGACAGACGTTCCAGGCGCTCGCGCAGGCGGGCGAGGAGCTGTTCCGGATCGCGCCCCGGGGTCAGCAGCCCCAGCGTGAAATCGGTGGGCGGCCGCCCGTCGCGGTGCAGCAGACGCCACTCCAGGCGCTGCGTGGCCGCGCCCCGTCCGCGCAGAAAGCCGCACAGGGCCAGCAGCAGGCGCCGCGCCGGGAACAGCAGCGCCTCGGCGCGCTCGACCTCGGCGGCCAGCTCCTGGGCCTGCTCGAAATGCGCCGGCGGCTCCCAGCAGGGGCGCGGATCGGGGGCGTCGCCCAGCAGCCGGTCCAGGTGGCCCAGCAGCTCGGGCCCGCTGCGCCGCGCCAGCTCGGCGCGCGGCAGACGCAGGGCGTCGCCGATGCTGTGCAGGCCGATGTCTTGCAGCAGGCGCCGCGCCCGGACATCGCGGGTCAGGCACGCCAGGGGGATCCGCTCCAGCAGCGGCAGCAGGGCCTGGCGGGAATCCACCTCGCTGGCGGGCCGCTCGCGCGCCAGCAGGCCGGCGGCGACCGGGGTGGGCGCGACCGCCCAGCGGGCCTCGTGACCCAGCGCCGACAGGCCCGCCTCCACCCGGCGCAGCAGGCGCGCCTGGCCGCCGAACAGGCGCAGGCTGGCGCCGATCTCCAGCAGCAGGGCGGCGGGCTCCAGGACGATCCGGGAGCTGAACTGCCAGGCCCATTGCGCCAGCGTCTCCAGGGCCTGCCGCTCGCGCGCCGGATCGCGGCGCCGACTGTGCAGCGCCGGCACCAGCGCCAGGGCTGCCGGCAGGGGCTGGCCGACGCGTACCCCGCGGGCGCGCGCCGCGGCGTTGCAGCGGGCGATCCGCTCCCGCCCCTCGCGCGTCTCGGTGACCGCCGCCGGTCCGTCCGCCGGGGCACCGGCCAGGCCCACCTCCAGCGGCAGCTCCGGGAAATAGAGCCCCAGCCAGCGCATGTCTCATTCCGTGTGCGCGGCGGGGGTGCGCAGGGTGCAGTGGCGGCCGCCCCAGCCGTTGCGGCGCTTGAGCACCTCCACCTCCAGCCCCAGCGGCGAGGGCAGCACCCGCAGGCGCAGCGCGGCGGGCGAGGCGGCCGCCGCATCCCGCAAGGGGCGGAACAGCACCCCCAGGCTGTCGCCCTGCTCCGCCGCCAGTTGCAGACGCCGCACCTGGGTCCCCTGCAGCCCCTGCGGCCACAGCAGCACCACCGAACAACTGCCGGAACGCAGCAACTGCTCGGCCGCCCACAGGCGCTGCGCCCCGTCTCCCGGTCGCACCAGCAGCAGCCGTTGCAGATCCACCCCGGCAGAGGCCAGACCGGGGGCGAAGGGACGGTGCGGCGGCGCCACCCAGCCCAGCCAGCGCGGCTGGCGGCTGAGCCGCGCCAGCAGCGGCAGCAGCAGGGAGAGGCCCAGATGGCGACGACTGAGCAGCTCGGCGAGCGCACCCCGCGGCCAGCCGCCGCCGATGCACTGATCCAGGACCGACCAGCCGCTGGGCTCGACCCGGCCGGGGTCCGGCGGCGCCTCGCGCCCGCGCCACAGCAGCCCGCGCGCCATGCCCTGCGCGATCAATGAATGGTTCGCCTTCTCCGGCATCCTGAAATCTCCCGAATGGGAGAACAAATATAGAACATAATGGGCGGCGGCGAAAGTTTCTGGCCTGTCCCGGATGTCGCGGCTGAAGCCGCTCCCACAG
>CAZVIG010000105.1:0-3440 GCA_964627395.1 uncultured Sedimenticola sp. | reverse complement strand
GGCGGCGAAAGTTTCTGGCCTGTCCCGGATGTCGCGGCTGAAGCCGCTCCCACAGGGGCGATGGGGCGTTCCGGCTGTGGGAGGGGCTTCAGCCCCGACACCTGTACGGCATCGCCCCGAAGAGGCGGCTGAAACCGTCCCACAGGCAGGAGGAAACGCCGGCCGCCCTCAGAGAACGAAAGGCGTCTCCGCGCGTGCCAGGAGGCGCGACTTGAGATAGTTGAGCTTGCCCCGCCAGACGGCGACGCTGTCGGGCACCCCCAGCAGATAGCCCTGGCCGAGGTCCATCGCCAGTCCCCTCAGCTTCTGCAACTGGGCGGCGGTCTCGATGACCTCCACCACCGTCTCCAACCCCAGCTCGTGGGCCATCTGGCGGGTGATGTGCATGATGCGCTCGCTCGCCTCGTGACTGGTGAGGTTACGGGTGAGGGAGCCGTCCAGCTTGAGGTAGCGGATGCAGCCCTCCAGTGCCAGCTCGATCACCAGTTGCAGGGTGGAATAGCCGGTGCCGAAGTCGTCGATGGCGAAGTGCAGGCCGTGGGTGCGATGCAGCTCGCTGACCAGGTCGCGCCGCTCCAGCAATACCTGCTCGGTCAGCTCCACGATCACCTCGAAACCGGACAGGGGGCCGTGCAGGGCATCCACCAGGGCCCGGACGTAGTCCTGGTCCTCGAGGGAGCTGGAGGCGACATTGAGGAACAGCCGGCCGGTGATCCGGGACAGGGTCCCGGCCTGGGCCACCAGGTGGTCCAGCACCAGGCGGTCGAAGCGCGTCACCAGCCCCATGGCGATGATGTCGTCGATGAACATGCCGGCGCTGACATGGCCTTCGCCTTCGCGGAAGCGCCCCAGCACCTCGAAACCGTGGATCTCCCCGTCCTCGTCGAGGGTGACCAGGGGCTGGATGAAGATGTCGGTTCGCTCCGGCACCAGCCTCGCCTGCAGGTCGGTGGAACGGCGATAGTGCTCGCGCAGCCAGGCCAGCATGGCGGCGGTCTCGCGCTCGCCGGTGTCGATCGCCCGCTCGCCGTGATGGGCGCGCTCGGTGAGATATTCCACCACCAGGTGCAGGTCTTCGGTGGTCAGCTCGTTGAGTTCGGTCAGCTCGATGCCGTGGTAGGCGATCTGCAGATCGCGCGGCAGCTCCTCGCCCAACCCCTCGCGGAAGCCGGCCTCCAGGCGCTCGCACAGGGCCTTGAGCTGCCCGGGGTCGGTATCCAGCCCCATCACGTAGAAGTCCCCCGCGATGCCGCGGGTGAACAGCAGCCAGGACTGGTGCTGTTGCAGCTCGCGGCGCAGGCCGGCCTCCAGGCGCTCCAGGGCGCGGTCGCCGGTCACGGTACCGTGCAGGCGGTTGATCTGCGCGAGCTGGCGCAGGTTGACCACGCAGAAGAACTTGCGCCCGGGCAGATAGAGCGAGGCCTGCAGGAAGTTGAAGAAGCGGTTGATGCGGTTGGTGTCCGCCTCGAAATAGAGGATGCCCAGCAGGTTGCACAGCTCCGCCACCTTGCGCACCACCTCCTGGTACACGATATAGGACTGCTCGTAGCGTTCCGCGCTGAGCATGGCGAACAGGATGCTGGCCTGCTGCAGGATCACCCGGTGCTGCTCGTTGATCTGGTCGCAGAGCTTGAGGTCGAGGCAGATCATCATGCTCTCGGGATACTGCAGGGCGCGGGTGAAGGCGCTCTCGGCGGGCGTCTCCAGGGGAAAGTCGGCCAGGTCGCCGAGGATGCCGCGCCGTACCGCGGCCATCCATTCCTTGTACAGGCGGATCAGCAGCCGGTCCCGCATCAGTTGCAGCGGCAGCTCCTGCACCGCCGCCACCTCCAGTTCCAGATAGGCCCTGGCGGTATGACGCTTGGCGCGCTCGAACAGCCCGTCCACCTCGCGGAAGTGGGCCATGGGCTGCTGCATGTTGGAGACGACCAGCTCGATCAGCTCCGACTTGATGTGGTTGAAGGCCCCCATCAGGAGCGCGAAGGGGATCTCCCGCTCGAAGTATTCCGCCGCCAGTTGCCGCACCGTCTCGGCCTCGATGTCGGGCCGTTCCAGGAACACCGAGAGGAAACGCCGGAAGCCTTCGAGCAGCAGCGCCTCCTTCTCCTCGTCGAACACGGTGTCCAGGGCGCCGTAGTCGAGATGGTAGCGGTGGAGGCCGTCGAGCAGCCGGTCGATCTGAGGGGCTGTGAGGTGCAAATAGTCTTCCGGCATGCGACGATCAGGGAGCCGATCGCTCGAGAACGCCGCCGCGGGCAGGCCCCGATGGCCGTCCTCGAAATTTCCATACTTGAACGGTCAAGTATATCCCGCTCCCCGCGCCTTTCAAGGCAGCAAAATGCACCAGGATGGTGCGCTCCGAGCAGGT
The DNA here is from genome assembly GCA_964627395.1 of uncultured Sedimenticola sp. Classification (GTDB taxonomy): domain Bacteria; phylum Pseudomonadota; class Gammaproteobacteria; order Chromatiales; family Chromatiaceae; genus MONJU. Next base: position 1,072 of record CAZVIG010000105.1, on the reverse strand, counting down.
ACAATCGCCGCCATGCATCTCTTCACCTGGATCTTTCTCGCCGCCCTGCTCTCGGGCACCCTGCTGCAGCTCTGGCTGACGGCACGTCAGGCGCGCCATGTCGCCACCCACCGCGACCAGGTGCCCGAGCCCTTCCGCGAGGCCATCCCTCTGGATGATCACCGGCGCGCCGCCGCCTATACCCTGGCCCGCCTGGCGCTGGAGCGCTGGCAACTGCTGTGGGACGGCCTGATCCTGCTGGGGTGGACCCTGGGCGGTGGCCTGGAGGCGCTGGCCCGATTCTGGGACCGGGTCGCCCTGCCCGAGCCCTGGCACGGCGCCGCGCTGGTGCTGCTGGTGGTGATCCTCAGCGACCTGCTGGAGCTGCCGCTGCAACTGCGGCGCATCTTCGGCATCGAACAGCGCTTCGGCTTCAACCGCCTCACCCCGCTGGGCTTCCTGCGCGACAAGCTGCTCGGCGGCCTGCTGCTGGTGGCGATCGGCCTGCCGCTGGCCGCCGCCATGCTGTGGCTGATGAGCGAGGCGGGCGACCGCTGGTGGCTCTGGGCCTGGCTGCTGTGGGTCGGCTTCAGCCTGTTCGTGAGCTGGGCCTGGCCGGTGCTGATCGCGCCCCTGTTCAACCGCTTCGAACCGCTCCCCGACGGCCCCCTGAAACAGCGTCTGGAGGCGCTGCTGGCGCGCACCGGCTTCACCAGCAAAGGACTGTACGTGATGGACGGCTCGCGCCGCTCGGCGCACGGCAACGCCTACTTCACCGGCCTGGGGCGGGCCAAGCGCATCGTCTTCTTCGACACCCTGCTGGAGCAGCTCGACGACGAACAGCTCGAGGCGGTGCTGGCGCACGAGCTGGGCCACTTCCGGCTGCACCACATCCGGCGCATGCTGTGGCTGCAGGCGGCGCTCTCGCTGGGCGCCCTGGCGCTGCTGGGCTGGCTCTCCGCCCAGCCCTGGTTCTACCAGGCCCTGGGGGTGAGCCAACCCTCCCCCGCCATGGCGCTGATCCTGTTCCTGCTGGTCTCGCCGGTGTTCGGGCTCTTCTTCTCGCCCCTGCTGGCGCAGCTCTCGCGCCGCC
>CAZVIG010000104.1:0-7123 GCA_964627395.1 uncultured Sedimenticola sp. | reverse complement strand
CCAGGGCCAGCCCCAGGCGGGTGATCTCGGACAGGCCGCGGGTGATCAGGGCGGCACGGGCGTTGGCGCCGAAGCCCAGGCCGTCGGAGATGCCGGCGGCGATCGCCATCACGTTCTTGGCCGCGCCGCCGACCTGGACCCCGATCAGGTCGGCGGAGGTATAGGGGCGGAAGTGGTCGCTGCGCAGCCGCCGCGCCAGGCGCCCCGCGAGATCCGGATCGTCGGCGGCCACGGTGATGGCGGTGGGCAGGCCGCGCGCCACCTCGGCGGCGAAGGTGGGGCCGGACAGCACGGCGCGTCCCGCGTGCGGGAGATAGTGAGCGGCCACTTCGCTCAGCAGGCCGCCGCTCTCGGGGTCGAAGCCCTTGGTGGCCCAGCACAGCGCGGGCAGTCCGGGGGCCAGTTCGGCGATCCGTGCGAGCAGGCCGGCGAAGGCGTGGCTGGGTACCACCACCAGCACCTCGGCGGCGGCCGCGAGGGCGGCGCCCAGGTCGGCCTCCATCTGCACGGATTCGGGAAACGGGACGCCCGGCAGATAGTGGCGGTTCTCGCGGTCACGCGCCAGGGCCGCCACTTCCTCTGGGCTGTGGGACCAGAGCAGCACCGGCTGGTGGCGCCCCAGCTCGATCGCCAGGGCGGTGCCCCAGGAGCCGGCGCCCAGGACCGCGACAGGGGCTTCGGCCATCGGGCGGCCTCAGTGGGTGGCGTCCTCGCCGCCCCCGGCCTGCTGTTGCGCCTGCTGCTGGGCGTACATCGCCTCGAAGTTGACCGGCTGGAGCACGAAGGGCGGGAAGGTGCCGCGGGTGGTGAGGTCGGAGATCGCCTCGCGCGCATAGGGCAGCAGGGCGTTGGGGGCGCCGATGCCGAGCAGCGGCTGGAGCTGTTCCTGGGGGATGTTGCGCGCCAGGAAGATGCCCGCCTGCTGCACCTCCACCAGGTAGATGGTGTGTTCCTCGTGCTTCGCCTCCACGGTGACGGTGAGCACCGCCTCGTAGGTGTCCTCGCCCACGGTGGTGACCTGGGTCTTGAGGCCGACGTTGATCTCGGGGGTCCAGTTCTCCACGAACACCCGGGGGGCGTTGGGCGACTCGAAGGAGATGTCCTTGGTGTAGATGCGCTGGATGGCGAACTGGGGTTCGTTGTCTTGCTGTGCTTCGCTCATGCGGGGTTCCTTGTCGTGGTCATTTGCGTTTCACCGGCAGGCCGGCGCTCTCCCAGGCCAGCATGCCGCCGCGCAGATTGTAGGCCTGCTGGAAGCCGGCCTTGCGCAGCATGCCGGCGGCCATGCCGGAGCGCGAGCCGCTGCGGCAGACCAGGATCACCGGCCGGTCCTTGTACTTTTCCAGCCGCGGGAGCTGGTTCTTGAGGCCGTTGAGGGGCACGTTCTCCGCCCCGAGGATGTGGCCGTCGGAGAATTCCTTCATCGAGCGCACGTCGATCACCACCGCGTCGTCGTGGTTGATCTTGAGGGTGGCGTCCGCAGGGTCGATATTGTGCTTGCCCGTATCGCTGAGCAGGTTCCACACCAGGGCCGCCAGAATGGCGAAAAAGGACCCGACCAAGATGTAATGGTTGGCTACGAATTCCAGGTACTCTTGCATGGGGTGTCGGTTCTCCGGCAACAAGAAACGGGAGGCTGCCGCCGTCCCGTTTCCGTCGGGTCGTCAGTGTTCGGGTGGTGCGCGGCGCGGTTCAGTGCCCGCTGGTGCAGAACACCTCGCGCATCATGGCGATGAGCTTCAGGGTGCGGCTGTCGCTCACGCGGTAGAAGACGCGGTTGGCGTCCTTGCGCGAGGTGAGGATACCCTTGTCGCGCAGGATGGCAAGGTGCTGCGAGATGTTGCTCTGCGAGGTGCCGACCCGCTCGACGATCTCCTGCACGCTCACTTCCTGGTCGCCCAGGGTGCAGAGGATCTTCAGGCGCAGGGGATGGGACATGGCCTTCAGGGCGCGCGAAGCGCGGTCGATGTCCTCGTCCCCGGTGAGCAGGTCCAGGTCCTTGTCGCTGTCTTCGTTCATCAGGGGTTCCGTTTCTTCCAGGGTGAAATTCATCTTGTTCCCCTCCTCCATCGGCGCGGAATATGGCGGAACCGCACATTCCAGCATTCTTATATGGTAATACGGCGCCGATTTAATCAGAAAATGGCGGTCGGATGCGACTTTTTTCTTTGATTCGGGGGCAAAAGCCTTTTATTCGGCGCACCGCCCGGAACGGGCAGGCGGCCGCCACTTGTGGTTTAATTGCGCTGCTTCCGGGCCGCGGTCACCGGGCCGGGTCTCCGGCCGGCCTCCCTGTGGACAACGCAACCGTCGCACCTCGTGCGCGCCGGTTCCTGGTGGACGATTAACACGATGAGCAGCAAGGTCAGACCCGCCGTCCTGATCATCCTCGACGGCTGGGGCTTGAGCGACAAGAAGGAATACAACGCGATCGCCGCGGCCCGCAAACCCCACTGGGACCGGCTGTGGGCGGAGTATCCGCACACCGCCATCCGCACCTCGGGCCCCGCGGTGGGCCTGCCCGGCGGGCAGATGGGCAACTCCGAGGTGGGCCATCTGAACCTGGGCGCCGGACGGGTGGTGTACCAGGAGTTCACCCGCGTCAGCCGTTCCATCCGCACCGGCTCCTTCTACAACAACCTCACCCTCACCGACGCGGTGGACGTGGCGGTGCAGTCCGGGCACAAGGTGCACATCCTGGGGCTGCTCTCGCCCGGCGGGGTGCACAGCCACGAGGATCACATCCACGCCATGGTGCGGCTCGCGGTGCAGCGCGGCGCCGACCCGCGGGTGCACGCCTTCCTCGACGGGCGCGACATGCCGCCGAAGTCCGCCGAGGCCTCGCTGAAGAAGCTGCAGGCGGTGTTCGAGGAGGTGGGCGGCGGCCGCCTCGCCACCATGGTGGGCCGCTACTACGCCATGGACCGCGATCACCGCTGGGAGCGTATCAAGAAGGCCTACGACCTGATCACCCTGGGCGAGGCGGAATACGTCTTCGACGATCCGGTCGAGGCCCTGCATGCGGCCTATGCGCGCGGCGAGACCGACGAATTCGTGGCCCCCACCCGCATCGGCCCGCCGGACCCGGTGGAGGACGGCGACGTGATCGTCAACATGAACTACCGTTCCGACCGCGCGCGCCAGATCACCCGGCCCTTCATCGAACCGGACTTCGACTGTTTCGAGCGCAAGGCGACGCCGAAGATCGCCCGTTACGTCTCGCTCACCGAGTACAACAAGGATTTCGACATCCCGGTGGCCTATCCGCCGGAGCGCCTGGACAACACCTTCGGCGAATACATCGCGCGCCTCGGCCTGCGTCAGTTGCGCATCGCCGAGACCGAAAAGTACGCCCACGTCACCTTCTTCTTCAACGGCGGCCGCGAGGAGCCCTTCGAGGGCGAGGAGCGGATCCTGGTGCCCTCCCCCAAGGTGGCCACCTACGACCTGCAGCCGGAGATGAGCGCCCCCGAGGTGACCGACAAACTGGTGGAGGCGATCCGCAGCGACACCTTCGACGCCATCATCTGCAACTACGCCAACGGCGACATGGTGGGGCACACCGGCAACTTCGAGGCGGCGGTGAAGGCGATCGAGGTGCTCGACGCCTGCATCGGCCGGGTGGTGGAGGCGACCCGCGCGATGGGCGGCGAGCTGCTGATCACCGCCGATCACGGCAACGCCGAACAGATGCGCGACCCGGAGATCGGCCAGGCCTACACCGCGCACACCACCAATCCGGTGCCCCTGGTGTACGTCGGCGACAAGGTGAAGTCGCTCAAGACCAAGGGCGCCCTGTGCGACGTGGCCCCCACCCTGCTGGAGATCATGGGCCTGGAGCCGCCGATCGAGATGACCGGCAAGTCGCTGCTGGGGGACGATGACTGAGGGACCGGCGGTGAGCGGCGTCGGTCCGGGCAGGGGCAGGCGGGGGCGACCCCGTCTGCCCCTTTGCTTGTGGCTGGTACTGCTGCTGGCGCTCGGGGCCGCGGGCCTGAACGCGGCCGCCCCCGCGCCGCGCGAACAGCAGCTCCAGGCGCTGCGCGAGCGCATCGCCCGGCTGCAGGCGCGTATCGAACAGGCGCGCGGCCAGCGCAGCGCCCTCAACCGCCAACTGGAGCAGAGCGAACGCGCCATCGGACGCCTGGCGCGCCGGCTGCGGGTGCTCGAGGGCCAGCTCGAGCGCCAGGACCGACGCCTGCGCCGGCTGGCCGCGCGCGAGACGGCCCAGCAGCAGGCCCTGGAAAAGGAGCGGAAACTGCTGGCGCGCCAGGTGCGAGCCGCCTACGCCATGGGGCGCCAGGAGCAGCTCAAGATCCTGCTCAATCAGCAGGATCCGGCCCTGGTGAGCCGTATGCTCGCCTATTACGACTACCTCAACCGCGAGCGCGCGCGGCGCCTGAGCACCATCCGCGAGCGCCTGCAGGCGCTCGCCGCGACCCGCGCGGAGATCCAGCGCGAACAGGAACGCCTGCAGCGCCTGCAGCGTGAACAGCGCGAGCGCAAGCTGGCCCTGGAGCGGGAGCAGCACCAGCGGCGCAAGGTGATCGCCGCCCTCGCCCGCCAGATCGAGGGCCAGGGCTCGGAGCTGGCGCGTCTGCACAAGGACGAGAAGCAGCTCCAGGCGCTGCTGCGCGGCCTGCAGCAGGCACTGGCCGACATCCCCGCCACCCCCTCCGGGGAACAGCCCTTCCCGCGCGCCCGCGGCCACCTCCCCTGGCCGCTGAAAGGGACGATCCGCAAGGCCTTCGGCGACCCCAAGATCGGCCGTCTCACCTGGGATGGTGTTATGATCGCTGCACCGGAGGGCCGCGAGGTGCGGGCGGTGCACGCCGGGCGGGTCGCCTTCGCCGACTGGCTGCGTGGGTTCGGACTGCTGATCATCGTCGATCACGGTGACGGCTACATGACCCTCTACGGCCACAACCAGGCCCTGTTCAAGGAGGCCGGCGACTGGGTGGAGGCGGGCGAGCCCATCGCCGCCGCGGGCAGTACCGGCGGGCGCAAGGAGCCCGGCATCTATTTTGCCATCCGTCACAACGGCAAGCCGGTCGACCCGGTACGCTGGTGCCGGCGCGCGCGGGGGCGCCGCGTCGGCTGAGCGTCGGGGGCGACCAGAGGAAAAGGATGAATACGAGCCGCAAGCTGCTGACCGGAGTGCTGCTGCTGTCGCTGGGGACGGCCGCGCCCCTGCCGGCGAAGGAATCCGCCGCCGACCGGGCGGCCGGCGAGCGCGTGCCGCTGCAGGAGCTGCGGGTGTTCGCCGAGGTGTACGGCCGCATCAAGCAGGACTATGTCGAGCCGGTGCCCGACCGCAAGCTGCTGCGCGACGCCATCCGCGGCATGCTCTCCGGCCTGGACCCCCATTCCGCCTACCTGGACGAGGACGAGTTCAACGAGCTGCGAGTGGGCACCAGCGGCGAGTTCGGCGGCCTCGGCATCGAGGTGGGCATGGAGGACGGCTTCGTCAAGGTGATCGCGCCCATCGACGACACCCCCGCGGCGCGCGCCGGCATCAAGGCGGGCGATCTGATCATCCGTATCGACGACCAGGCGGTGAAGGGCCTGAGCCTGGACGAGGCGGTGAAGCTGATGCGCGGCAAGCCCGGCACCAAGGTCACCCTGCAGATCCTGCGCAAGGGGCGCGAGGCGCCCTTCAAGGTCACCATCGAACGCGCGGTGATCAAGACGGTGAGCGTCAAGTCGCGCCTCCTGGAGCCCGGCTTCGCCTATCTGCGCCTGTCCCAGTTCCAGGCCAATACCGCCAGCGACCTGCGCAAGGCGATCGCCAAGCTGAGGCGCGCCAGCAAGGGCGGGCTCAAGGGGCTGGTACTGGACCTGCGCAACAATCCCGGCGGGGTGCTGCAGGCAGCGGTGGCGGTGGCCGACGCCTTCCTGCGCGAGGGGACCATCGTCTACACCAAGGGGCGGGTCAAGGACTCGCAACTGCGCTTCGAGGCCAGCCCGGACGACCTGATCGAGGGCGCTCCCATGGTGGTGCTGGTCAACGGCGGCTCCGCCTCCGCCTCCGAGATCGTGGCGGGCGCCCTGCAGGATCATCGCCGCGCGGTGGTGATGGGGCAGCAGACCTTCGGCAAGGGCTCGGTGCAGACCATCATCCCGATCAACGACAAGACCGCCATCAAGCTCACCACCGCGCGCTATTTCACCCCCAACGGGCGCTCCATCCAGGCCGAAGGCATCCGCCCCGACATCGAGCTGCCGGAGGTGGAGCTTAAGCAAGCCAAGGACGACGGCCTGCGTCTGCGCGAGTCGCAGCTCGCGCACCACCTCGACAACCCCGCCGGCCACGCCGACCCCGAACGCAAGGCGGACGGCAAGGAGAAGCCCAACGGCAAGTCGCTGGTGGAGAAGGACTATCCCCTCGGCGAGGCCCTGCATCTGTTGAAGGGCATGGCCATCCTGCAGGGGCAGGACCCGACATGAAGCGCCTCGCCACCCTGCTGGCGCTGTGCCTGCTGCCCGGCCTGGCGGCGGCCCAGGCGATGCTGGCGGTGATCATCGACGACGTGGGCAACAGCCTGCAGCGCGCGCGCCAGGTGGTGGCCCTGCCGGCGCCGGTGACGGTGGCGGTGCTGCCGCGTCTGCCCTACAGCCGGGTGGTCGCGGAGGCGGCCTACCGCAGCGGTCACGAGGTGATGCTGCACCAGCCCATGCAGTCGCTGCGCGGCAAGGAACTGGGCCCCGGCGGCCTCACCCTGGACCACACCCGCGCCGACCTGAAGGCGGTGCTGGCGGCGAATCTCGCCTCGGTGCCCCACGCGGCGGGGGTCAACAACCACATGGGCAGCCTGCTCACCGGCGAGCCGGCGAGCATGCGCTGGCTGATGGACAGCCTGCGCGAGCACGGCGGCCTCTACTTCGTGGACAGCCGCACCAATCCCCGCTCGGTGGCGGCGCGGGTGGCGCGCGACGACGGCCTGCCCAGCGCGCGCCGCGACGTCTTTCTCGACAACCGGCGCGAACCGGCCCAGATCCTGCGCCAGTTGCGCCAGGCGGTGCGTCTGGCGCGCCTCAAGGGGTCCGCCATCGCCATCGGCCACCCCTATCCCGAAACCCTGGCGGTGCTCGCCCGCGAGCTGCCGCGGCTGCGCCGCCAGGG
>CAZVIG010000103.1:3588-7187 GCA_964627395.1 uncultured Sedimenticola sp. | reverse complement strand
TCGAACACCAGGGCCGCCAGCAGGCCGATGGCGGTGAGCAGACCGAAGCTGCGGGTGGGCACGAAGTCGGAGCTGGTGAGCACCAGGAACTGGGTGCAGAGGATCACCGTGGTGGTGATCACCGCCCGGCCCGCGCCGTGATAGGTGCGCACCAGCGCCAACACCGGCGGCACCCCGCGCCGCAGCCGGCGCCGGAAGCCGTCCATGACGTGGATGGTGTCGTCCACCGCCACCCCCACCGCGATGCTGGCGATCATGGCGGTGGCCATGTCCAGCCAGATCCCCGCCGCGCCCATCAGGGTGAAGATCACCAGAATGGGCGAGAGGTTGGGGATCATCCCCAGCACCGCCGCGCCCACCGAGCGGAACAGCAGCGCCATGAACAGGAAGATCAGCACCAGGGCCCCCACCAGGCTCCACACCTGGCCGGCGACCAGCAGATCCTCCATGTCGGCGAACAGACGCCCGATGCCGGCGATCTCCCATTTCAGGTCCCCGCCCTGGCGCTGTGCCAGCCAGGCGCGCGCCCGCTCGATGAAGTCGGCGATAGCGTTGGCGCGATGCACGTTCAGGTTCATGGTCACCTGGGCGTGGCGGAAATCGCGGTCCACCACGTCGTACAGGTCGTCGCCGTCGTAGATGAACAGGTACTGGCTGATCAGGGCCGCGCTCTCGGGCAGGCGCCGATAGGCCGGGTCCTCGGCATGGAAGGCCCAGTTCATCTCCTCCAGGAAATCCACCGCGCTCAGGGTGCGGTCCACCTCCGGCTGACGCTCCGCCCAGCGCTGGAAGTCGCGCAGCAGGGCGAGGCGCCGCGGGTCCTTGAGCACGTCGCGCCCCGTTCCCTCGACGAACAGGGTCAACGGCATGGTGCCCACCAGCTTCTCGTCGATGCGGCGGGTGGCCTGGCGGATGGGATGGTCCGGCTCGAAGAACTCCTGCAGGTTGGTCTCCACCACCACCTTGCCGAGCTGGGGGGCGGCCGCGATCAGGGCGCCCCCGATCACCGCCACCACCAGCAGGGGATGGCGCAGACCGGTGCGGTAGAGCACCCGTACCAGGCCGTCCACCAGGCGCGCCCCGCCGCCCACCTGGGGCCAGGGACGCTTGTCCCAGCGCACCAGCAGCTCCGGCAGGACATGGAAGATCACCCCGTAGGCGAGCATCACCCCCACCGCCGAGACCAGCCCCAGCATGCGGATGGGGATGATCTCGCTGGTCGCCAGGGAGGCGAGACCCGCGGCGGTGGTGACCGCCGCATAGAAGGCGGGGCGGGACACCTCGGCCACCGCGCGGCGCACCCGCGGCTCGCCCTGGAAGCCGAGCCGCGACTGCAGCAGCAGGGCGTTGAACAGGTGCACCAGGGCGGCCACGGTGAGCGCTGAGAGCAGCGGCGGGATGATGGTGGTGACCAGGGTGAAGGGCTGGTGGAACAGCACGTACAGCGCCATGGTGCTGTTCACCACCACGCCGATGGTGACCCCCGCCAGCACCACCGCCAGCCAGCGCCGGAACAGCCACCACACCAGCAGCAGCTCCACGAACACTGTGGTGGGGATGAAGATCATGTTGTCGCGCAGCATCGACTGGAGCTGCGCCACGTCCACCGGGATCTCGCCCGCGACCGCGGTCAGATAGCCGCGCAGGCGGTGACGCTCCACGGTGGCGAGGATCTGATCCTGCAACGCCAGGCGCTCCAGGCTGTTACCGGTCTTGGCGGGAATCACCACCATGGCCACCGCATCGCCCGATTCGGAGACCAGGGCGCGCCGCGCGAAGCGGTCCGAGAGCACCCGCTGGCGGCGCTCCGCAGGACGCGAGTCATCCAGCCGGCGCACGTCGATCAGCGGCTCGACGATGAACTCGTCGGCAGTGCCGCGGATATGGTCCTGCAGGGTGAGCGACAGCACCTCGTTGACCATCTCCTGCTTCTGGAGGTCACGCGAGACCGCGTCATAGGCCTTCAGGAAGCCGTCCGAGAACAGCGCCACCCCCTCGAACATCAGCACATAGACCTGATCGTTGGGGAAGAACTCGCGCACCTTGCGGTCGATCGCCACCGCGGGCTCCTGGTCCGGGAAATAGACGGTGGGCGAGTTGTCGATGTTCAGCTTCAGCAGCAGGGTGGAGGGCAGCACCGTGAACAGCACCAGGAACAGCACCGCCAGCCAGCGCCGCCAGGGCAGGCGCGCCAATTCTCCCAGCAGCCCCTCCTGGCGCGGATCGGAGAGGGTGATCTGGATACAGTCCTGATCGCCGAAGCGGGTGCGCCAGGAGGTGAGCACCGCGTTCAGCGGCAGGTCGTTGGCGCGGCGCAGGATCAGGTTGGCGCGCGGATGGCGGCGGTCGGTGCCGGCGGCGCCCTCCGCCGCCTCCAGATGACGGCGCAGCGCCTCGTGGTCCACGTCCGCCACCAGATCAAGCAGCGGCCGCCCCACCAGCTCCGCCGGGTCGGCATGGCCCAGACGATCGGCAAAGGCGCGGTTGACCCAGATCACCACCCCGTCCTGCACCATCGCCACGGGGCGCGAGGAATGCTCCAGGCGGGCGGGGACGGGATGCCGGGCCACGGGTGGGATACTCCTCAGAACCGGGCCCGCCAGCCCAGGTTGATGGAGTCGTGCTCCTTGTGGAAGCCGCCCAGGGTATCGTCATCCCCGTTGAAGAAATGCGCCGACAGGTACAGCTCGTGCGGCTCCCAGCCGAGGAAGGTCAGCTCGGGGTTGAGGTAGAGATCGCGCTTGTCCAGGCCCACGTAGAAGTCCAGCGAGGCGCGCCAGCGCGCCCGGTCGAAGGGCACGTCGATCTTTCCGTTGAAGCTGTAGGCCTGGGTGCGGTCGAGGATCGCCGGCGGGTCCACCAGGTTGCTGCCGATCAACTGCAGGTTGATGCGGGTGTCGCCGTCGCCCGGGTGCATCTCCATGCCCAGGCCCCAGTCCACCGCCTCGGTGGTGGTATAGGCGCCGCCGCGGCGGGTCACCGGGTTGTCGCTGCTGTACACCAGCTCGGCGCGCCAGGTGATGCCGGCGGCGTCGATCGCGGTGTCGGCGCCGAAGGCCCAGCTACGCGGATACTCGGTACGCAGGGCGCCGCCGCCCGTCAGCCGGTAGTAGGGAATGGAGCGGCGCGTGTGGGCGATGGTGAGGCCGATGTCGCCGAAGAAGGGACTGGCGGTATAGCGCAGTCCGAAGCCGCCGTCACCGTCCGGCTCGTGCGCGTCCAGGGTCGCGCCCTGCACCACCGCCGGCGGCAAATCCGCCGGGGAGACCCCCAGCACCCGCCCGCGCACGCGATCCACCGGATACCAGATGCTGTCGGGATCGGGCAGCTCCGCGGGGCGGAAGTCGGGCAGCCACACCAAGTCCAGGCGGCCCTCGCCCAGATCGGTCTCCAGACGCACCAGCGGCGCGGCGCGACGGCGGTCGGCCAGGTCGTCGAGGATGAAGCGGGTGAGGTCGGCGCTGCTGACCCGGTCGGAGAGCGGCAGCTCGTCCATCCGCCCCCAGATCACGGTGCCCGTCCCGACGGTGAGACGGAAGCCGTCGCCGCGATAGCGCAGATAGCTGTCGCCGTAGTCGAAACGCAGCTCCGACCAGTCG
>CAZVIG010000103.1:0-3578 GCA_964627395.1 uncultured Sedimenticola sp. | reverse complement strand
GTCGGCGGCGCCGCTCTGGTCGTAGCCGTCCACCCGGCCGCTGAGCTTGAGCTCCCAGTTCGGCGTCAGGTTGCCATCCAGGACCACCGCCAGCTTGCCGTAGAGCAGCCGCTCCGCGCGCGAGTCGCTGCGCCACTGTTGGCCGTATTCCAGACGCACGTCGTCCAGGCCGAACTGCCAGCCGCTCGCCCCGGTGATAGGCGGCGTCCCGGCCTCGGTCTCGGCCACCGGCGCCTCGCCGGCCGCTTCGCCCTCGTCGATCACCAGCTCGCCGTCCGTCCCGGCGTCGCTGTCCTCCTCGATCGCCGGCGCCTCGCCGCCGTCCTCCTCGATGGCGATCTCCTCGTCGTCCGCCTGTGCCGCCAGCGCGCCCTGCAGCGGCCAGGCGAACAGGGCCAGCAACGCCAGCAGCCGGCCCAGGGAAAGGGTGTGTTGCCTGATGTCCATGATCCGTCCCTGAGCGATGGATTGAAGATGGGGTTCAGGGGGCATAGCCCAGCCCCGCCCGCTCGTCCGCCAGCGAGCGACTGGTGAACAGGCGATCGGGAATCCCCTGATTGTACTTGACCTTGAGATAGCGGATGCGTGTCGAGTGTCCGCTCTCGAGATCCTGCATCACGCTGTCCATCACCGTCCAGTAACCCTGCACGCGGCGGATGCGCTTCACCCGCAGGCGCTTGACCGGCTTCTTGGAGTGCGCCTGGTAGAAGTCCACCCGCAGCGGCAGCAGGCTGCGCGGGTGCACCCAGCTCAGACGCTTGGTATAGACCGAGTTGGCGGGGTCCACCGGCACGCTCTCGAGCAGCTTCACCTTCAGCTTGCCCAGGCGGCGTTCGCCGAGATAGCGGTGGCGGTCCATGTCCACCTCGCGGTCGCGCAGGTCCTCGAAGAACAGATCCGAGCCCACGAAGCGGCCGCCCTTGCGCCCGGCGGAGATGCGCCGCACCCTTCCCAGGGCCGGCAGATAGAGCCACTGTTCGCTGCGATCGCCGGGGTGGTCACGGGTCAGCACCGCCACCCCGCGCACGTCCGCCGGCGACAGGAAGCGGGTCAGGGACCAGCGCTCGCCGGGGCCACGCTCGGCCTGCAGGACCAGCATCTCGCGCACCCGGGGCTTCTGTTCCTTCTCACGCAGCACCATCCGCGCGCGTCCCGCGAAGTCCCTGCCATGCGGGGCGTCGTACATCGCCTGCGCCAGCGCACGCCCCTCGGCGACCGGATCGCTGGCCGCCGCGAGCGCCGGCAGCAGGGCCAGCGCCGCCCACCACAACAAGACTCGTTTCATGCTCCTCTCCTTGCCGGGGAACCGGCGATCCCTCCGGCTATCGGCCGCCCGACGGGAGACTTTAATTCATTTCCGTGGCGGGGTGGGCAAGCCGACGGTACCGCTGCATAATGCCCGCCACGCCCGGCCTTCCGGGCGCGAGGCGCCCGCCGCAGCCGTCGGGCCGGCGCGACACCCCGAACCCGCAACCGCCTGCACAGGACCCGCCGTGAGCCACCGCGCCCGCAAACGCTTCGGCCAGAACTTCCTGCACGACCCCGGCGTGATCCGCCGCATCGTACAGGCCATCGACCCGCAGCCGGGCGACCACCTGGTGGAGATCGGCCCCGGTCAGGCGGCGCTCACTCTTCCCCTGCTGCAGGCCTGCGGCGAGATGGACGCCATCGAAATCGACCGCGACCTGGCGCCGCTGGTGGCGGAACGCTGCGCGCCCCACGGCACCCTGCACCTGCACCAGGCCGACGCCCTGCGCTTCGACTTCGCCGCCCTGCGCCGCGACGCAAGACCGCTGCGGGTGGTGGGCAACCTGCCCTACAACATCTCCACACCGCTGCTGTTCCATCTGCTGGATTTTCGGGAACACATCCGCGACATGCACTTCATGCTGCAGAAGGAGGTGGTCGAGCGCATGGCCGCGCCCCCCGGCAACCGGACCTACGGACGGCTGTCGGTGATGCTCCAGGCCTGGTGCCGGGTGCAGCGGCTGTTCGACATCGGCCCCGGGGCCTTCCGGCCCGCGCCCAAGGTGGATTCCAGCATCGTGCGCCTGGAGCCCCTGCCGGACGAGGCGGTGGGCATCGCCGACCCGGAACGCTTCGCCAGGCTGGTGCGCGCCGCCTTCGGACAGCGGCGCAAGACCCTGCGCAACAACCTCAAGGGGCTGCTGAACGCGGACCAAATCGCCGCTCTGGGCATCGACCCCGGGGCGCGCCCCGAAACGCTGTCGGTGGAGGATTTCAAGCGCCTCGCCGGCGCCGCTTGAAGCCGCCGACACGCATTGCCGCTCGCCCGGAGGTGTCGTTGGCACGAGGCTGCAGCGTGTCATGAAGAGCACTTTTCAATCCCTCCCCCGCTTGCGGGGGAGGCTGGGAGGGAGACGTAGCGCGTTTCCTTTCTTGCCCCGAATGGCGAGGAAACGACTGGTCGGCTGCGTGACGCCCGCCCAGGAGCCGGACGATGAAACCTCAGCCGCCGGCCAGACGCGGGCTTTCGCTACGCGCCACCAGCCGCTCCGCCTTGCGGATCAGGCCGATGCGTTCCCAGGCCAGGAGCTGGCGACGCACCCTCGGCATGGCCTCGGCGGGCGTCATGCCGGCGCGTAGGGCCGGCGAGTAGAGGAGCCGGATCAGCAGATAGTCCAGGCCGGTGAGGCGGTCGTCGTCGGTGAGATCGCTGAACACGGTGTGGCGGGCGAAACGGGAGTCGTTGATCAGGCCCAGCATCTGGGTCACCTCCTCCACGATGCAGGGCTCCAGCTTGCCGTCGCGCTGTGCCCGTTCGGCCGGGATCACCACGGTGCCGTGCACGATCTCGGCCCGCCCGTTGTAGCGGATGGATCCGATGCAGTGGCTCACCGGCAGCTCGCGGCTGGCGATCGCCGGCAGCTCGCGCGCCACCAGGCCGGCCAGCTCGGCGTCGGAGGCGAAGAACACCTCGACGTTGGCCTCCTCGCGCCGCTCCACCAGCCGCACCGAGAGCCGGGCGAAGTCGCCCAGGCGCTGCAGATGGCGCCACAACAGGCGGCGCTGCCGGTCGGCATCCCCGGCGCCGTTGTACACCCAGACCCGCAGCGGCCGCACCCAGCGCTTGATCACCGGGGGCACGCCCTCCTCCGCATATTCGGCGTTGAGGGCGATGTCGTAGAAGCTGCGTTCGATGTAATGGCGGTCCTGCCACGGAAGAAACCCTCCTGTGGCCGAGGCCGTCGAGGCGAGCAGCACCAGCATGGCCGGGATCAGGACGGCGACGAATCGGGCGGTGGGCTTGGGCGATGGCATCCTGGGCGGCACTCCGAGGAATGCGGGAAAACCCGCTTGCCATGCCAATCTAGACCCGAAAAACACCTTTTACAACAAGTATTTACATCTACAGGATTTCGAATATTAGAAGATACTGCCCCGATATCCTTGGTCTGTCAGACGACCACGGAGGACGCAGAGATCACAGCGTGCCGAAAATCACGCCGTCCCTTGGAGCCGAAGAACATTGGGAAACAGTGACTTGACGCACGGATGGCGGCGACGCCATCTGGCGCCATGGCCATCGAGTCGGAGGGAGCGACGCCCGGAAACCC
>CAZVIG010000102.1:0-7225 GCA_964627395.1 uncultured Sedimenticola sp. | reverse complement strand
GCCACCATGAACATCACCGCCTGGGCGATCTCGCCCGCCCCGGCCGGGCGTCCCAGGGGGATGCGCTCCAGGATCGCCAAGCGGTCCGCGTCGTCGAAGTAGTGCTCCGGCCACAGCGCCGCCCCGGGCGCCACCCCGTTGACCCGTACCTCCGGCGCCAGGTCGCGCGCCAAGGCCTTCACCATCATGGCGTTGGCCGCCTTGGCCATGGAGTAGATCGGGTGGTTCGCATTGGGGCGGTCGGCGTGGATGTCCACCAAGTTGACGATGCAGCCGCGCCGCGCGCGCAGCGCCGGGGCCAGCGCCTGGCTCAGGAAGAAGGGTGCGCGTGCATTGCTCGCGAACAGGTCGTCCCATTGCGCCTGGGTGGCGCTGCCGATCGGCGTCGGATAGTAGGAGGAGGCGTTGTTGATCAGCACGTCCAGGTGGCCGCGGATCTCCACCGCCGCCTCGGCCAGCGGCTCGATGGCGGTGGTATCGGCCAGGTCGGCGCGCAGGGTGAAGGCCGAATCGGGGCGCGCCGCATTGAGGCGCTCGGCGAGCGCGGCGGCGCGCTCGGCCGAGTTGCGGTAGTGGAGTATCACGTCGCAGCCGGCCTCGTGCAGATGACGTGCGATCTCGGCGCCGATGCGCGCCGCAGCGCCGGTGATCAGGGCGATGCGGCCCTGCAGCCGTTCCCGGTAGTCGATCATGTGTCCCTCTCCTCGCGGTCGATATAATGCAGGTCTGATGCCGCCGCCCCTGGAGAATACGTGTCATTTCCCGAGCTGAACAGCGCCGAGGTCGAGCAGCTGGAGCGCACCCGCGCGCGCATCGCCCAGGCCATCGAGGCGGCGGGCGGCGCGCTGCCCTTCGACCGTTACATGGAGCTGGCGCTGTACGGGCCGGGCATCGGCTACTACGTCAACGGGGCGCACAAGTTCGGCGCCGGCGGCGATTTCGTCACCGCGCCCGAGTTGTCGCCCCTGTTCGGGCAGTGCCTGGCGGAGCAGCTCGCCGAGGTGCTGCCGGCCTGCGGCAACCAGGTGATGGAATTCGGCGCCGGTTCGGGCGCCCTGGCGGCGGACATCCTGGCGCACCTGGAGCGCATCGAACGGCTGCCGGAACGCTACCTGGTGATGGAGCTGAGCGCCGAGCTGCGCCAGCGTCAGCAGGCGCTGCTGGCGGAGCGGGTGCCGCATCTGCTGTCGCGCGTGGAATGGCTGGAACGCCTCCCGATGGGCGGCTGGCAGGGAGTGGTGGTGGCCAACGAGCTGCTCGACGCGATGCCGGTGAGCCGCTTCCGGCGCGCCTCCCACGGCTGGGAGGAGCAGCGGGTGCGCAACGGCGAGGACGGCTTCGAGATCCGCTGGGACGTGCCCTGCACGCCCGCCCTGGTGGCGGCACTGGAGGGGATCCAGCGTCGCCTGGGCCCTTTCGCCGACGGTTACTGCTCGGAGGTCAACCTGCGCCTCTCGCCCTGGATGCGCGCCCTGGCGGGGATGCTGGAGCGGGGCCTGGTGCTGCTGATCGACTACGGCTACAGCGAGCGCGAGTACTACCACCCGGAGCGCGACGGCGGCACCCTGATGTGCCACTTCCGGCACCGCGCCCATGAGGATCCGCTGCTGCTGCCCGGCCTCCAGGACATCACCGCCAGCGTGGACTTCTCGGCGGTGGCCGAGGCCGGCACCGCGGCCGGCCTGGAGCTGGCCGGCTATGCGACCCAGGCGCAGTTCCTGTTGGGCTGCGGCCTGGACCGGCTGCTGGAGGCGGCCGATACCGCCGACCCCGAAGACCGCATCGACCGCCTGCAGGCGGCCAAGCAACTGGTGCTGCCCAGCGCCATGGGCGAGCGCTTCAAGGTGATCGGCTTCAGCCGCGGGCTGGAGGAGCGGCCGCTGCGCGGCTTCGCCCTGAGGGACATGCGTGCGGCCTTGTAGCGGGATGGGGAAGGGCTGCGACCTTCGGGCGCGGGCGGTGCTGGTGCTGCTGGCGGCCCTGGGCCTGGCCGGCTGCGGCGGCAACCCCGGCCGCGAAGGCCCGCAGGCGCGTGCCTTCCATCTGCAGGACGTGGCCAAGGGCGACATCGACATGGTGGCGGAGGTGACTCTGCGCCAGCAGCGGCGCTATCTGCGCGAGCTGGCGGACAAGCTCTACCGCCGCAATCCGGTGCAGTTGCGGCGCGGCGGTTTCGCCAGCCGCGAGCAGGCGCTGCGCCAGTTGCTGGGGATGCCGGGCCACCGCCTGCTGGCGCAGTGGCAGGGGCGGCGCGGCAGCGACCTGATCGAGCTGGCCCTGACGCCGGACTTCCGTGGCGACCGGGTGGCGGCCTTCGTGTACGGGCTGCGCAGCATGGCGGTGGCGGCCTACGGGGGCGAGGGGGAGTTCTTCATCCACCACGGCTACGATCCGCAGAAGATCTACCACCTGGCGCGCAATACCGAGATCGCCGCCTGGCGGCTGCGGCGCGCGCGTGACGCGGCGGGGCGTCCGCTGCTGCTGAGCCTGGAGGCGGACGGCACAGGGCGGGTCAACACCAGCTTCGAGCGTCTGTTCGGCAAGCTGATCGCGCTCCACGACCAGTTCGCCCAGGTGGTCGCCGACACCGGCAACCGGCGCATCAAGAACGTGATCCAGGGGGTGGCCTCGGCGGTGTTCTTCCCTATCGGAACAGGACCGGCGGCGGGATCGCGCGCGGGTCGCGGCGCGCCCAGCGGCGCAGGCGGCTGAACCAGTTGGCGCGGGTATGCTGTTGCAGGATCTCCTCCGCCATGGGGCCCATGGGGGTGGGCTCGATGCCCAGCTCCAGCAGGCCGTTGCGCTCGCACACGCTGTCGGTCTGCAGCGAGAGGAAGTTGTCCGGGGTGAAGGGCCGGCCGGGCGCGAACTGCAGGATCGCCGCCTGCAGGCGTCCCAGGGCGTCGGGCAGGCGGATGATCTCCTTGTGGCGCCGGGTGTGGAAGGCCACCAGGCGGATGATCTCCTCCAGGGTGTAGATCTCCGGGCCACAGAGGGGATAGCGGCGGCCGAAGGTGTGCCGGTCGGGCAGGGCGCGCACGAAGGCCTCGGCCACGTCCTGCACGTACACCGGGGCGAAGCGCGCACCGGCGCGCGCCAGCGGCAGCGGGCCGGGGATGCGCAGCAGCCGCGCGAAGCGGTTGAGGAAGCTGTCGTCGGGGCCGAAGATCACCGAGGGCTGGAAGCTGGTCACCGCGATGTCCGGCTGGCCCAGGGTGTGGGCCCGGTTCTCGCCTTCGCCCTTGCTGCGCAGGTACTCGCTGCTGCCCTGCGCCTGGTCGGCGTGCAGGGCGCTCATGTGCAGCAGGCGCCGTACCCCCGCCTGACGGCAGGCCTCCACCACCCGCTCGGTGAGCGCCACATGCACCTCGCGGAAGCCCTGGCCCTTGTCCTGCGGATTGAGGATCCCCACCAGGTTCACCGCGGCGTCGCAACCCTCGAGGGCCGCGGTCACCTGATCCACCGCATAGTCGCCCACCTCGCGCAGCTCGGCGCTGAGGCGCAGCTCCGGGTGGCGGAAGGCGTGCCGGGTGAGCACGCGGCACTCGTAGCCGGCGTTGTGCAGGTGATGGGTGAGGTGGCGTCCGACGAAGCCGGAACCGCCGAGCAGGGCAACCTTGCGAAACTTCATCCGTCGGTACTCGGCAACTGCTGGGAGGGCCACTATAGCCAGATCGGCGGTCGGTGCTCAACAACCCGCATCAATCCGACGACCCCGGCCGGTAGCGGCGCAGCACCAGGCGGTTGCCGCGCGCGTCGCGCAGCACGATGCGGTTGCCGTAGATGCGGTGCTGATAGCGCGTGGGGGCGCCGCCCTCCACCGGCTGCAGCCACAGGAAGCGCGGATCGGCGCGCAGATAATAGTCCTGATATTCGTCGCGCGAGGCGTAGAGTCGCGCCACATGGTCCTTCACCAGCAGCAGGCCGCCGCTGCTGGTCTCCCAGGCGCCCTGCAGACGCCGCACCGGATCGCCGCCCCAAGCACCGGTCCAGGGAACGCCGCCCCAGGGAGACGCCCCATAGGGCGCCGCGCCCCAGCCGGGTGCGCCGCCCCAGGGCGGGGGCGGGTAGGCCGGCGGCCAGGCATAGCCCGGCGGCCAGGCGGGCACCGGATAGATGACGGTGGGCGCGGTGGTGCCGGTGTTGGCGCTCTGCCCCAGCAGCGCCAGGCCGGTGGCCATGCCGCGGATCATGTCCAGGAAAGGGCTGCCGGTGGTGGCGGCCGGCAGCGGCGTGCTGGTCCCGGCGAGCAGGACCAGGGCGAACATCAGGCTTTTCCTATATGCCAGCACGCGACACCTGTCCCTCGATTGGGGTTAAACTTCGTCTGTTGCGGGCATTCTAGCCCGATAGACTCCAGGTGATCAGGATGGATGGCCCTTCGATGAACGAACAGACCGCGGAGCGCCGCAGCGGCACCCAGGACACCATCGACAAGCTGCTGGACGAGCGTCAGCAGCTCTTGGTGCTGTTCTGCAAGGTGGCCGGTATGCAGCCGCTCGCAGACGACAGGGACAGTGACCAGGAGGCGCTGCTGCAGCGTTTCTGCGAGGTGCTGGTGGACTATTCCGCCTTCGCCCATTTCGAGATCTACGATCGCATCATCAACGGCCGCGAACGGCGGCGCCAGGTGGTGGAGACGGCGCGCGAGGTCTATCCTCGTATAGCCGAGGCCAGCGAGGTCGCGGTGGAATTCAACGACAAGTACGACGCCAGCGATCATCCGCTGGACCTGGGGGATCTGGAGCGGGACCTCAGCAAGCTGGGCGAGGAGCTGGCGATCCGTGCGGAAATGGAAGACCGGATCATTGCCGCGCTGCTGGGACGATAGCGCGGCGGCCGGTCGCCGGGGCGGTGCCCCGGGTGGAGCCAAGGGGGGCAGCGAATGAAATCCCTGCTGCTGGGACAGGGACGTCCGGTCATCGATCGTCGCACCGTGCTGTCGCGGATGGCACGGCCGGCCTTCCATCGCCTGCGCCTGGAGCGTTTCCCGCGCGGCATCGACAGCACCCATGTGGACGTGGCCCTGGACCCGGAGCTGGTGGATGCCGCCATGACCCTGGTGCGCAGCGTGCTGCACGACGACGTGCAGCGCCACTTCTGGGAGCAGAATCCCAAGGGTCCCGACGTGGACATCGTCGAGATCTTCCGGCGCGCCTATTCCGAGAACACCCGCCTGGTGCTGCGCGACAGCCGCGCGCGCGCCCGCCCCGAGGCCTGTCAGTTGTTCCAGCTCGCGGTGCTGCGCCTGCTGGTGGGGCTGGTGGACGCCCAGCTCGCGCAACTGCGCCGCGAGCTGGAGGACGCGCGCGCCCAGCCGGCGCGCCAGCACAGCGGCCAGAGCCTGGAGCTGCACGACAAGATCGTGATCCTGGCGCGCAACGAGCAGTCCATCCGCTACCGCACCCTGCACGACGTGATGCGGGTGGTGATGCGCCTGGAGGACTCGCATCTGCGCAAGATGCGCAAGACGGTGATGGGCATGTCCTGGCCGGTGTCGCGCGCCATGCTCGCCAATCCCCTGGTGCAACTGGGCGGACTGGGCTCCAGCGAGGACTTCTTCAACTACTATCCCCACATCCTGCGCCACGACGCCCATGCGGTGGCGCTCAACCAGTTGTTCTTCGAGACCTTCTCGGAATACCTTCCCGACGAGCTGGGCCTCTCCGGCGACTCGGTGTTGCAGGAGGAGGGCGCCCTGCCGGGCGACTCGGGCCTGCGCGGACACGCCGAGATCCTCAAGCGCACCCAGCTCCTGGTGGACCAGGGCGAGCTGGCGATGCTGGTGCCGCACGAGTTCGACAACGCCCGCGCCGTGCTGCAGTTGCTCGGCGGCGAGGTGGAGCCCTGGCCCCAGGTGGGGCCTTGGAGCAGCCGCCAGTTCACCGCCATGCAGCGCGCGCGTATGAAAGAGCTGGTCGCCGGCGTGGACCGGGAGGGACTGCTGGGGCACATCCGCGCCTCCTACCTGCTGAAGTCGGTGTATCCCAACCTCGGCATCCGCGGCGGGGTGGACTGGGTGTATGCCTATCTCGCCGGCGAGACCCGCGCCCGCGAGCTGGAGCGGCGCCTGCAGACCCTGCCCGGGGTGAGCGAGGGCCGTCCCCTGGTGCGTCTGATCGACGAGCGCGCGCGCGCGGTGGAACTCAGCGGCCGTCATGCCACCCAGCGCATGCTGGCCGGCTTCTTCAGCGAGCTGGTCGAGTACCGCTACCACCTCAAGCTGGCCACCTGGCTGTATCAGGGGCTGGACCAGTTGCGCCTGCTGCACGACCCGGAGAAGATCTCCATGTCCGCGGCCAACAGCCTGCTGCAGGACTTCCGGCGCAAGGCGGACGAGGCCGAGGACCGCATCATCGGTCACGTGGTGGTTTTTTTTGATGAGCCGGCGTCCACCGAGATCACCGCCCAGATGCGTGCGCGCAACCTCAACCCGGCCACCTATTTCAGTCGCAACCTCTACGACCCCATCAACAAGCAGCTCCGCACCTTCGGCGCCGAGAAGGTCTTCGTGGAGGGCGACGCGGTGATCCTCTCCCTGCTGGAGTACGAGGGCCAGCCGCGCGACCATCTTGCTGTGGCGCGCGCCTGCGGCCTGGCGCAGCGGGTGTTGCGGGTGGTGGAGGCCAAGAACGCCGAGAGCCGCTCCCTGGGGCTGCCCGAGCTGGTGCTGGGGATCGGCATCGCCTATTCCAACGAGGCCCCCACCTATCTCTACGACGAGGGGCATCGGATCATGATCTCGCCGGCGATCAACCGCGCCGACCGCCTCTCCTCCTGCCATCCGGCGATGCGCCGCCTGCTGCAGGACCGGCTGGAGCCCGGCCAGCGGGTGGTGGTGGCGGTGCCGGTACGCGACAACCAGGGCAGCAAGTCCGACCCCGACGGGGTGCTGCGCTACAACGTCAACGGCATCGAGCTGGAGGCGGCGGCCTTCTTCCAGCTCGGCGCGGAACTCAAGCTGCGCCGGGTCACCCTGCCGCGCCGCGGCGGGGATCGCGCCGACACCTACCATGTGGGGCGCTATCTCGATCTGCAGGGCAACAGCCATTGGCTGGTGGTGCGCGAGACCCCGCTGCCGCTGTGGATGGGCGACCGCCTGCTGGAGGGCGAGCGTTCCGGGCGCGTCTATTACGAGGTGATCACCGACCCCGAGATCATCGAGCGGGCGCGCCGCGAGCTGCGCGGCGCCTCGCGTACCCGCCAGGCCTGAGCAACCGCACCC
>CAZVIG010000101.1:0-7287 GCA_964627395.1 uncultured Sedimenticola sp. | reverse complement strand
CTGCATCAACGGGCGGCTGCGGCTGCACCTGTCGAGCAGCCGGTCCGAATACAACAGCTGGCAGGCGCACGACGTCACCGTCAACCGCGAAGGCTACGGATTCAACAACGGCAAATACTATGGAGGTATCTGATGGCAGCAAGCACAGAACCGCGCAGCGGACTCAAATACGGATGGGCACTCGGCGAGAGCGGCTGGAACACCGACATGGACGCCAACCTGCTCCAGATCGGGCGGGTCGGCCTGCACCTGAGCGTCCTCGACCGCACCCTCACAGCACCCCCGGCCACCCCGGCGGACGGCGACACCTACATCCCTGCCGCCACCGCCAGCGGCGCCTGGGCCGGCCACGAAAACGACATCGCCATCTGGGACGCCACCGCCGGCGCATGGGTGTTCTACACCCCCCGCACCGGCTGGATCGCCTACATGGAGGCCGAGGGCAAACTCGCCGCATACACCGGCACCGCCTGGTCCGCCGGCGTGGCGTTGTGACTGCCCGTTTATTGCCCCATTTTCGCGCGCCTAAATGCCGATTGTCGCTGTCTCAAATCCGTTGTCGCATCGTCTCAAAGCGGTTGTCGCGCTACAAGAGCACGCCTCTAACGAAAAGGCCTGCGCGGAAACCTCCTCGCAGGCCTTTATCTTTGACTAGATGGTGCCCAGGGACAGAATCGAACTGCCGACACGGGGATTTTCAATCCCCTGCTCTACCAACTGAGCTACCTGGGCGTAACTCTATTCATCGCTGACATTCGTGGTGCCAGCCATCCCTGGCGCTCAGCCCGGCTCGGCCATCCACGGCCTCGCGTTCGCTGCTCGAAAAGCCATGTTAAATGGCTTTTCGCCCCTCCCGGGACCGCAGCTCACCCAACTGAGCTACCTGGGCGTAACTCTATTCATCGCTGACACCTGTGGTGCCAGCCATCCCTGGCGCTCAGCCCGGCTCGGCCATCCACGGCCTCGCGTTCGCTGCTCGAAAAGCCATGTTAAATGGCTTTTCGCCCCTCCCGGGACCGCAGCTCACCCAACTGAGCTACCTGGGCGTAACTTCCCCCGACCGGCAAGCCATGCCGGTGACGCGGGTACGTCGAAGGGGGCGTATTTAAGCGGCTGGCCGGCGCCCCGTCAAGCGGAACGGCGGATGCACCTCACTGCGGACGGAAATCCGGCGGCGCCTCGGAGCCCTCGCCGAAGAAGAACTTCTCCATCTGTTCTTCGAGGAACTTGCGCGCCTTGGGGTCGATGGGGCTCAGGCGGTATTCGTTGATCAGCATGGTCTGGTGGCGCAGCCATTCCTGCCAGGCCTCCTTGGAGACGTTCTCGAAGATGCGCTTTCCCAGTTCGCCCGGGTAGGGCTGGCGGTCCAGTCCCTCGGCCTCGCGCTTGAGTCTCACGCAGTTCACGACTTTGCCCATGATCATGGTTCCTCTGGTTGGCGGATTTCCTGCAACAGGCGCTTCACCGGGGCGGCCAGACCACCCTGCGCCGGCTGGTGCGGATCATGCCAGAGGAGTCTATCGCCATCCATCACCGCGCAACCCGGTTCGGCCAGCAGGATTTCCCGCGGGCGGATCGCAAGCCGGAAGTGGGTGAACTGATGGCGGCGCGGCGGCAGCTCGCGACCGGGTGCGGCTTCCAGGCCGCGCTCACGGCACCAGGCCAGGGGATCGGCCTCCGGCGCCAGCTCCGGCAGGCACCAGAGGCCGCCCCAGACTCCCTGCGGCGGGCGCCGCTCCAGCAGCACCCGTCCCTGGGGATCGCGCACCAGCAGCATCTGCACCCGGCGCTCCGGCAGCTCGCGGCGCGGGCGCGGCTGTGGATACTCCGCCTGGCGCCCCTGTTCCCGTGCCCGGCAGTCGGCCGCCACCGGACAGCGTTCGCAGGCGGGGCGGGTACGGGTGCAGAGCGTCGCTCCCAGGTCCATCATCGCCTGGTTGTAGTCCGCCACCCGGTGCCGGGGGGTGCGCACCTCGGCCAGTTCCCAGAGGGCCCGCTGCACCGCGGCCTTTCCGGGCCAGCCGGCGACCGCGGCATGCCGCGCCAGCACCCGCTTTACGTTACCGTCCAGTATGGGGTGCCGCTGGCCCAACGCCAGGGAGAGGATGGCCCCGGCGGTGGAACGGCCGATGCCGGGCAGGGCCTGCAGGGCGTCGATCGTCTCCGGCAGGCGCCCGCCGTGTTCGGCCATCGCCTGGCGGGCGGCGCGATGCAGGTTGCGCGCGCGGGCGTAGTAGCCCAGCCCGGACCAGTGCGCCAGCACCTCGTCCAGGGGCGCCTCGGCCAGCGTCGCCAGGTCGGGGAAGCGGGCCATGAAACGCTCGTAGTAGGGGATCACGGTGGTTACCTGGGTCTGCTGCAGCATGATCTCAGACACCCAGACGCCATAGGGCGACGGGTTTCGCTGCCAGGGCAGGTCGTGCCGGCCGTGGTCCGCGAACCAGGCCAGCAGGCGCTCGGCGAAGGACCTCATCGCGGGCGCTCCCGTCCGCAGCGCCAGCAGAGATCGAAGCCCGCCTCCACCCGGGTGCCGCAGTCGCAGGTCCAGGCGGGGCCGTCGGGCGCCTCCCGGCGGCGCGACAGGAACTCCGCCAGCAGCTCGCGCGCACGCGGCAGGTCGCGGTCCTCCAGCACCCACACCCAGGGGAAGGCCAGTGCCGGCAGCTCCCCCGCCGCGGCGGACTGGTAACGGCCGAGCACCCGGGCCGGGATGCGCGCGGCCTCCAGCCAGTCGCACAGCAACTGGGCCTCGATCTCGTCCTGCGCCTGGTAGAGCCTCTGCATCGCGGCAGTGTAACCCGGGCGCCCACGGGTGAGGAGAAGGCCCCATTCCTCCATAATGGAGGGAATAAACCCCGCAACCGACCGTCTTGGTGGGCATGAAAGAGCGAAAGACCCCTTCCCTGCTGGACAAGCTGGGGCGCAACCGGCGCCTGCGCCACGAGATCTGCGCCCAGCGCGAGCGCCTGTACCGCCTGGCCTGGTCCTGGTCCCACGACCAGCATCTGGCCGAGGATCTGGTGCAGGAGACCCAGGCGCGCGCCCTGGCCAAGCTGGACAGCCTGCGCGACGAGGAGCGCCTGGCGGTCTGGCTGACCCGGATCATGGCCAATCTGTTCCGTGACCAGTTCCGGCGCCAACGAGAAGAAACCGGCCAGGAGATGGAGCCGGTACACGAGGAGACCCCGGAGGAGGCCGCGGGCCGGTCGCAGTTGGTGCAGCGCACCCGCGAGGCGATCGCCGCACTCAACGATGATCATCGTCAGATCATCACCCTGGTGGATATCGCGGGGTTCAGCTATGCCGACACCGCGCTGATCCTGGATGTCCCGGTCGGCACCGTGATGAGCCGGCTGTCGCGGGCGCGGGGGCGCCTGCGCGAGCAGCTCCGTCAGGTGCACGAGGAAGGCCGGGTCGTGGTCCCCCTCAGAAAAAGGAATTCCCCATGAAAGGCCGTGACGACATCGAGCTCAACGCCTATGTGGACGGCGAACTCACGCCCCAGGAGAACCTGGAACTGCTCGAGGCCCTGCAGCAGGACCCGGAGCTGGCGCGCGAGGTCTGCGAACTGAACAATCTCAAGAGCCAGCTCCAGCTGGCCTATGCCAATCCGCCCGGACTGGCCGCCTGCAACGTCGCGCGCAGAAGGCCGGGCTGGCTCTCCCTGGTGGCCAGCCTGGTGATGCTGGTGGCCGGCCTGGCCGGCGGCTGGCTGATCGGCACCGACAGCAACGCCCAGGACCGCCTGGTGGTGCTGGACCCGGACGGTAGAGGTCAGGCGCCCGCGGCGGCGGACAGCGAGGAAACGCGGATCGTGTTCCATGTCACCTCGCCGGACCAGACCGCGGCCGGCGAGCTGTTGGACGACGTGGAGCAGATGCTCGCCGCCTACGAGGCCGACGGCCGCCCGCTGCGGGTGGAGATCGTGAGCAACGGCGAAGGACTGGACTTCCTGCGCGAGCGCCTCAGCCATTACAAGCAGCGCATCCATCGCCTGGCGCAGCGCTACCGCAATCTCACCTTCGTCGCCTGCAAGAACACCATCAAGCGCCTCGAGGTGCAGAAGGGCATCGAGGTGAACATCGTCCCGGACGCCGAGATCATCGACTCGGGGGTGAGCCACGTGGTCAAACGGCAGAAGGAAGGCTGGGTCTACATCCGTGTCTGAGCCGGCGCACCGCCACCGCCTGACCACCTTTCTGCTGCTGGCCTTCGCCATGCTGGCGGCAGGATCCGTGCATTCAGCGCGGGACGCGATACAACACGTGGTCTATCACATCAACGCCGCCTCGGCGGAGCGCCAGATGTACGCCCTGCGCAACATCCGCAACCACCTGGCCGCAGCAGGCCCGGGCGGGGTGGAGATCCGGGTGGTGCTGCAGGGCCGGGGCATCGGCATGCTGGTGTTGCCCGAGGCCCTGCCCCACCTGCGCGGCCTGAGCAGCGCCAACGGCAGCCCCCAGATGCTGGCGATGGTGGACGGCCTGCGCGACCAGGGGGTGCGTTTCCTGGTGTGCGGCAACTCGCTGCGCCGCTACGGTGTGGATCCGGAGGAGGATCTGTACAACGTGGAGCCCTTCGACATCGTGCCCAGCGGGGTGATCGCCCTGGCCGAGCTACAGCAGCGGGGCTACGCCTACATCAAGCCCTGAACCGTCTTCGTTTCACCTCCAAGGTCGTGGGCCCGCCGCCTGGCGGGCCATTTTTTTGCTCAGCGCAGCGAGCGATAGACCCCGCGACGGCCGCGCTTGCTCAGCACGAGCTGCCAAAGCTGGCCCTTGCGCGAGCGGAAGAAGCCGGCGCAGGAGAGCAGGTAGTAGCGCCACATGCGGTAGAAGCGGCGGTCGTAACGCCCCTCCAGGCGCGGCCAGGCGCGGTCGAAGTTCTCCCACCAGGCCATCAGGGTGCGGTCGTAGTCCCGGCCGAAGTTGTGCCAGTCCTCGATCACCCAGCGATCGTCGAGATGTCGGGTCAGCATCTCGGCCGAGGGCAGGCGGCCGTTGGGGAAGATGTAGCGTTCGATCCAGGGATCGGTATGGGTGGTGGTCTTGTAGATGCCGATGGTGTGCAACAGGAACAGCCCGTCGTCGGCCAGCAGGCGCCGTGCGGTATCGAAATAGACCGGGTAGTTCTTGGGCCCCACGTGCTCGAACATGCCCACCGAGACGATCTTGTCGAAGCGGCCGTCCAGGTCGCGGTAGTCCATCAGCCGGATCTCCACCGGCAGGCCCGCGCAGCGTTCCCGCGCAAGCTTCTGCTGCTCGCGCGAGACGGTGATCCCCAGCACCTCCACGCCGTAGTGCTCGGCGGCGTGGCGCGCCAGCCCGCCCCAGCCGCAGCCGATGTCCAGCAGCCGCTCGCCGGGCTGCAGCTCCAGCTTGCGGCAGATCAGGTCCAGCTTGGCGCGCTGCGCCGCCTCCAGGTCGTCCGCGTCCTTCCAGTAGGCGCAGGAGTAGCTCATGCTGGAATCCAACATGGCCTGGAACACGTCGTTGCCGATGTCGTAGTGGCGCTCCCCCACCTGGAAGGCGCGCTCCCGGCTTTGCAGGTTGAACAGGCGATGGCGCAGCACCTCGCCCAGCAGACGCAGCCGCACCCAGCCGCCCAGGCGCTCCTCGATATCGGCGCGCAACAGCCGATCGATGAGCTGATCCAGAGCCGGGCAGTCCCAGAGTCCGTCCATGTAGGCCTCGCCGAAGCCCAGGGAGCCGCTGGTCAGGATCCGGGAATAGACGTCGGGATGGTGGACCTGGATGTCCCAGGGCGCATCGCCGTTGAAACGCACCCCGGCCTCCGCCACCAACTGCTGCAGCACCGGCGGCGGCTCCAGATCGTCCCTGCCCCCGAGACGGGGCGGGAAATAGTGCGGATCGAGCATCTTCATGGACACACTCCCGAAGGGCTCCGGTTTTGGACGGATATGCCCCTTATATAGGGACGGTTTTCCGGAAACGGAAATCGAATTTCCCCATCGACAGCATAGACGACGGCTATCGGAGCGCATGGACAAGCCGGGGCCGGCTGTCCTACCCTGTAGCCTGGTGATTCTTCCGGGAGCCCCGGACATGCTCGACCCCAAGCTACTCGACGACCTCTCGCGCCGCGTCAGCGAGGGCATGCCCCGCGGCCTGGCCAGCCTGCAGGCGGATTTCCAGCGCAACCTGCGCGCCGCGCTGGAGGCGGCGCTGCGCCAGCTCGACCTGGTCACTCGCGACGAGTTCGACATCCAGCAGGCGGTGCTGGCGCGTACCCGCGAGAAGCTGGAGGCCCTGGAGCGCCGGGTCGCGGCCCTGGAGGCCGCTCGGAGCGACACCCCGGAGCCACCACAGAGCTGAGATCACGGCCGCCAGGGAAGTCGGCCGGACAAGCGACAGGGAACGCCGATGTCACTCGCCACCACCCTCTGCCGTGCCGGCCTGGGCATCCAGGCCCCGGCGGTCAGCGTCGAGACCCATCTCGCCAACGGGCTGCCCGCCTTCAACATCGTGGGCCTGCCCGAGAAGGCGGTGCAGGAGGCGCGCGACCGGGTACGCAGCGCCCTGCTCAACAGCGGCTTCGAATTCCCAGCGCGACGCATCACCGTGAATCTGGCGCCGGCCGACCTGCCCAAGCAGGGCTCCCGCTTCGACCTGGCGATCGCCACCGGCATCCTGGTCGCCAGCGGACAGATTCCGGGCGAACGGCTGGCGGATCTGGAACTGATCGGCGAACTGACCCTGGGCGGCGAGGTCCGGCCCGTGACCGGCGTGCTGCCGGTGGCCGCGGCCTGCGCCCGCGACGGCCACCGTCTGGTGGCGCCGGCGGCCAATGCCGCCGAGGCCGCGCTGGTGTCGGAGCTGGAGATCCTGCCGGTGCAGACCCTGCTGGAGCTGTGCGGCCACCTCGCCGGCGAGACGACCATCGTCCCCTTCCGCCGCACCGATGCGCCTGCCGCCGAATCCGCCGCCCTGCCCGACCTGGCGGACGTGCGCGGTCAGGCCCAGGCCCGGCGCGCCCTGGAGGTGGCCGCCGCCGGACGCCACAACCTGCTGATGATGGGCCCGCCCGGTACCGGCAAGTCGATGCTGGCGGCGCGGCTGCCGGGCATCCTGCCGCCGATGAGCGAGGCCGAGGCCCTGGAGACCGCGGCCATCCACTCGGTGGCCGGACTGCCGCTGGATCCGGCGCGCTGGCGCTGCCGCCCCTATCGCGCACCTCATCACACCAGCTCCGGGGTGGCGCTGGTGGGCGGGTCCGGAATCCCGCGTCCCGGCGAGATCTCCCTGGCCCATAATGGCGTGCTGTTTT
>CAZVIG010000100.1:0-7291 GCA_964627395.1 uncultured Sedimenticola sp. | reverse complement strand
CGCTTCCGGTCCTGCGATGCTCGGCTGCGCCGACGGGACGGGGCACTCCGTAGCCAACTCCGAGGGGCGATTCGAGTCACCCTCCCATCGAAAGCCCTTCGATCCTTTGCAAAACATGGGGCTCATGGATGTCGAGCTGGTTTTCCCCGGACAGCAATGCCGCTGGCGGGGGAGGTCAGGAGGGGGATGCACAACCGGCACCATCCCCACTGGAAACCCCGCCGGAAGGGGGGCTACACTGGGAGCCACTACCCGCACGGAGGCACCGATGACCCTTCCTCAACAGATCCCAGCAGAATCGACAGCGATTTCGCGTATTCGTATCGGCCTCCTCCTTTTCCTCATTCTCCTCCTCACCGGTTGCGCCGGCCTGATGCAGCGCGAGGCGGTGCGGGTCAGCGTGGCGGGCATCGAGCCCTTGCAGGGCGAGGGGCTGGAGGCGCGGTTTCTGGTGAAGCTGCGTATCCAGAACCCCAACGACACGCCGATCGAATACGACGGCATCTTCGTGGAGCTGGAACTGGGCGGGCACGACTTCGGCAGCGGCGTGAGCGACCAGCGGGGCCTGGTGCCGCGTTTCGGCGAGCGGGTGGTGAGCGTGCCGATGGTGGTGCCCTTCACCTCGGTGGTGCGGCAGCTCTTCGGTCTGGCCGGGCGCAAGAAGCCGCTCGATCGTATCGAATACCGTCTGAGAGGGAAACTCGGCGGTATGGGGCTGGGCGGCATCAGCTTCGAGAAGGAAGGCGAGCTGGCGCTGAATCCCGAAGAGGATCTTCGCTGACAGGCCGCTGAAAAACGGCGTTTTTCGACATCCTGTCAAAGGCCCTTCAGTCGGCCGGCCGCAACCGCACCAGCTTGCCGTCGGTCGCGTCGGTCAGCAGGTAGATCAGCCCGTCCGGCCCCTGGCGCACGTCACGGATACGGCCCAGTTCGTCGGCGAGCATGCGCTCTTCGTGCACCACCCTTTCGCCATCCAGGCGCAGCCGTACCAGCAGGCGGAACTTGAGCGAACCGATGAACAGGTCGCCGCGCCAGCGGGGAAAGCGATCGCCGGTATAGAAGGCCATGCCCGAGGGTGCGATGGACGGCACCCAGTAGTGGATGGGCTGCTCCATGCCCGCCTTGTGGGTGCCCTCGCCGATGGGCAGGCCGGTGACGTACTCGCGCCCGTAGGTGATGATCGGCCAGCCGTAGTTGCGGCCGGCCTGCGGGATATTCAGCTCGTCCCCGCCCTGGGGACCGTGCTCGTGGGTCCAGACCTTGCCGGTGACAGGATGCAGCGCGACCCCCTGCATGTTGCGGTGGCCGTAGCTCCAGATCTCCGGCTGTGCACCGGGTCGGCCGACGAAGGGGTTGTCCGGTGGTCCGCGCCCGTCGGGAAGGATGCGGATCAGCGAGCCGGCGTGGCGACCCAGGTCCTGGGCGCTCATGCGGTCGCCGCGGTCGCCCAGGGTGACGAACAGGTGGCCCTCCCGATCGAACACCAGGCGCGAGCCGAAGTGATAAGTTTTGGCGGTCTTCGGCAACTGGCGGAAGATCACCTGCACATCACGCAGGCGGTGCCCCTCGAGCCGGCCGAAGGCCACCGCGGTGCCATAACCGCCAGGCCCCTTCTCGGCGAAGGAGAAATACACCCGGCGGTTGTGTGCGAAGTCGGGATGCAGCGCCACGTCGAGCAGGCCGCCCTGGCCATACTGGTGGACGGGCGGCAGCCCGGCGACCGGCCTGGGATCGAGCCGCCCGTCGGGATGGACGATCCGCAGCCGGCCCACGCGCTCGGTCACCAGCATGCGCCCGTCGGGTAAGAAGGCCAGCGACCAGGGATGGTTCAGCCCCTCGGTGAGCACCTGGTAGTCGATCCGGTGCAGCTCGGTCTGTATCGGCGCGCTCACAGCCGGCCAGGGCGCGAGCATCAGCCAGATCAGCAAGCAGGCGGCATCTCGGTATGTCGTCATAATCCGCAGTGTAGCGGGCCGCCTTGATTTTTCCCGGAATGGCACCAATGCTGGGGAGTATGAAACGGTGCATCTCCCTCTCCTTTCTGCTGTTCCTTGCGCTACAGGTGAACGCCATGGCCTTCGAGATCGCTTCGCCCGCCTTCCCGCACAAGGGAAGCATCCCCGTGAAATACACCTGCGACGGCGACGACATCTCGCCGCCGCTGACCTGGCGCGGCGTACCCGAGGGCACCCGCAGCCTGGCGCTGATCGTGGACGATCCCGACGCCCCCGATCCGGCCGCGCCGAAGATGACCTGGGTGCACTGGGTGCTCTATAACCTGCCGCCGGACAGCAGCGGTCTGCCCGAGGCGGTGAGCGACGCCGAGCTGCCGCCGGGCACGGAGCAGGGGATCAACGACTGGAAGCGCACGGGCTACGGCGGCCCTTGCCCACCGATCGGCCGGCACCGCTATTTCTTCAAGCTGTACGCCCTGAAGGTGGTGCTGCCGTTCACCGAACCGCTCACCAAGGCCGAGTTGCTGGATGCCATGGAAGGGCATGTGATCGACGAGGCGGTATTGATGGGGACCTATCAGCGCTGAGCGGGGATTCCCATGCCGCAGGGACGCGTTCGCGCCATCCTGTTCGACTTCGGCGGGGTGCTGGCCGAGGAGGGCTTCGTCAACGGCCTGCGTCGCTTGGCTCGGGAGCAGGGCCTGACCGATCCGGACGCGCTGCCGCGCGTCGCGCTGGATGTGGTCTATGAAACCGGCTATGTGACCGGACGCGGCTCCGAGACGGCCTTCTGGCGGCGCCTGCGCGAGCGCACCGGCCTGCGTGGCAGCGACGCGGCGCTGCGCCGGCCGATTCTGGAGGGCTTCGTGGTCCGCCCCGGAATGCTCGCACTGGTCCGCCAATTGCGGCAGGCCGGTTTCCGGGTCGGTCTGCTCAGCGACCAGACCGACTGGCTCGACCGGCTGGACGCGCGCGATCATTTCTACCGCGAATTCGACCACCGCTTCGTCAGCTACCACCTGGGCCTGGGCAAGCGCGACGACCGCCTCTACGAGCAGGTGCGCGAGACGCTGGGCCTGCCGGCAGAGGCGATCCTGTTCATCGACGACAACCCCGCCAACGTGGACCGCGCCCGCCGGCACGGCTGGCAGGCGATCCGGTTCACCGACGAGGCCTCACTGCGTGGGGAGCTGGCCCGGCGATTGGGTTTGTCCCTGTGCCCTCACGGGAGGGAGAGGGAAGTCTGACCCGGTGCATGCTGTGGGGCTTCAGGCCCGACATCGAATCCGATGAGGCCGCGGCTGAATCCGCTCCCACAGGGTTTCCCGGGTGTTGGCCTGTGGGAGGGCCTTCAGGCCCGACAGTGGCAGCTTCGATCAGTCGAACGACCGCACCTTGCCCCGCATCTGCTTGTGTCGTGACCGACGTTTCTTGGCCTCCAGCCGGCGCGCCTTGGCGGCCGCCGTGGGCTTGGTGGGGATGCGCTTCTTCTGCGCCCGGACCACGCTGCGGATCAGCTCGGCCAGGCGCTGCAGCGCGTCCTCGCGGTTCTTCTCCTGGGTGCGGAAACGTTGCGCCTTGATGGTGAGCACCCCGTCTTTCGAGATGCGCGAGTCGCGCAGCGCCAGCAGCCGCTGTTTGTAGAAATCGGGCAGCGAGGAGTTGGGGATGTCGAAGCGCAGGTGAATCGCCGAGGCGACCTTGTTCACGTTCTGCCCGCCCGCACCCTGGGCGCGGATGCCGCTCAGCTCGATCTCGTCGTCCGGGATCACCACGCGCTGGCTGATATGGAGGGGCATCAGGCCGGCCTCCGGGCGATCGCCTGCACCACGGCGCCGGTGCCGGTGTGGCCGCTGCCTTCGATGACCTCACGCTCCAGCTCGGCGAGGTGCTCGAACACCAGCCCCGGCAGTTCGTCGCGCAGGATGGCCTCGCTCATCATCAGCTCGGCCACCGGCGGCCCCCCGGTGCCATGTTCCAGTTGCCGGGGCGTGTAGGCCTCGAGCAGCAGCACGCCGCCGGTCTGCAGGGCGTGCGGGACGGCGGCGTGCACCCGGCGGCGCAGCGGCGGTGGCAGGTGGGCGAAGATGGAGACGATACCGGCCCAGCGGTCTTGCCCCAGGTCGAAGTCGGCCAGATCGGCCTGCAGGTATTCGATCGTCACGCCGCGCTCGCGCGCCAGCCGCTCCGCCTTGCGCAGGCCTTCGATCGAGCTGTCCACCGCGGTGACCGGATGGCCGCGTTCCGCCAGGAAGACCGCGTTGCGCCCCTCGCCCTCGGCGAGGCAGAGTACCGGACCGGGCGGGATGGCGTGGGCATGTGCCGCGAGAAAGTCGTTGGGTGCGGTGCCGTAGAAGTAGTCGTTCCCCTTGTAACGTCGGTCCCACATCGTTCCTTTTCCTGTCAGGTCTGCTGCCGGGCGCATGATAGCGCCGCAGGGAGGCGCTGTTACATTCCGTTACCCGCGACCGCTCCTTTGCTGCCTAGAATCCGCTGTCAGAAGACAGGATCGGCGACAGTGCCCGTGGCGGCGGGTCGGTGGCGCCGTGATGGAGGTAGGCGATGCGTGTAACAGGGTGGCGGTCCATCGTGGGGATGGTTCTGGGTACGGCGCTCGCCGCGGCGGGACAGCCGGCGATGGCTGCCGGCATGCACCATGGTCCCGCCGGGCCGGTGCCGGTGAAGACGATCGAGAACCCGCGCGTGCCTTTTCGCCTCGGGCGCGGCATGAAGCTGTTCCGCGATCGGTGCAGCGCCTGCCATGGGCAGTGGGCCGAGGGTGTCGCGGGCAAGGGGCCGCCGCTGGTACATCCCTATTACCGCCCGGGCCACCATCCGGATGCCGCTTTCTACCGTGCCGCGCGCGCCGGGGTGAAGGCCCATCACTGGCGCTTCGGCGACATGCCGCCGGTGGCCGGTATCACCAATGACGAGGTTCGGCGCATCCTCGAGTTCATCCGCTGGTGGCAGAAGCAGAACGGTATCGAATGACCCCGGGTGGCACGAAAGGACTTCGCCGGTCGCCCGGTCTTTCAGCGAAGACGACAACAGCGAAGGAGGCAGGAGATGAAACTCAAGAGCGGACTGATGGCCGCGCTGGCGGTCGTGTTCTCGGGAACGGTGGTGAGCGCCTCCACCCCGGAACCCTCTCACGGTATCGACTACCCGACCGGGTGGCAGGAATGGGGCACCATTGCGGTGTCCCATCGCACCGACAACAACACCCTGCGGGTGATCCTGGGTAATGACGTGGCCATCGAGGCGGCGCGCAAGGGCCAGACCAATCCCTGGCCGGACGGCGCCATCCTGGGCAAGGTGGTATGGAAGGACAGCGAGCTGGCCGACTGGAAGGCGGCGACCGCCCCCGGTCGTTTCGTGCATGCGGAGTTCATGTTCAGGGATTCGAAGAAGTATGCCGACACCCATGGCTGGGGTTGGGCTCGCTGGGTCGGATTGGAGCAGAAACCCTTCCAGAAGGGTCCGCAGGTATGCATCGGCTGCCATACGCCGGTGGCGAAACGCAACTGGGTGTTCACCGATCCGGCCGCACTGCCGGGGCGTCCTGGCAAGTGACGGCACGGGGATAATCTGAAGTCGCCCCGCGGTCGCCGCGGGTCAGGCATTGGCCTGGTCCGTGGCACTCTCCAGCGCATCGGCGGCGCGCAGCCATTCCAGCTCCTGATCCTCGATATCGCGGTCGAGCCCGGCCTTCTGCTGCAGCAGCTCGGTGAGCCGTTCCTTGTGGCCCGAATCGTAGAGCGCGGGATCGGCGAGTTGTTCCTCTAGCGCCTTGCGCGCCGCCTGGAGCCGGGCGAGTCGCTCCTCGCAGCGTGCCAGCCTTTTCTTCAGCGGCTGCAGCCGGGCGCGGCGCTGGGCCTCCTCGCGCTTGCGCCGCTTGCGGTCCTCGGCGCGTTCGCGCGCGGGTTTTTCCTCGGGTGTCTCGGGCGTGGACAGTGCCCGCCGGTGTCGCTCCAGCCAGTCGGGGTAGCTGTCGAGATCGCCATCGAAGGGCTGGACCCGGCCGCCGCTGACCAGTTGCAGGTCGTCGCAGCAGGTGCGTAACAGGTGGCGATCGTGGGAGACGATCACCATCGCGCCCTCGAACTCCTGCAGCGCGGTGGCCAGCGCCTGGCGCATCTCCAGGTCGAGATGGTTGGTGGGCTCGTCCAGCAGCAACAGGTTGGGGCGCTGGTAGACCAGCAGGGCCAGCACCAGGCGCGATTTCTCGCCGCCGGAGAAGGGGCCGACATTCTCCAGCGCCTTGTCGCCGGTGAAGCCGAAGCCGCCGAGGAAGTCGCGCGCCGCCTGTTCGCCCAGGGCCGGGTCGAGCTGCTGCAGATGTTCCACCGGATTGTGTTCGGGATGGAGCTGTTCGAGCTGGTGCTGGGCGAAATAGCCGATCGCCAGGTCCTGTGCCGGCACCCGTTCACCGGCCAATGGCTGGCGCTCTCCCGCCAGCAGCTTGATGAGGGTGGACTTGCCGGCGCCGTTGGGGCCGAGCAGGCCGATGCGGTCGCCGGGCGAGAGCACCAGGCTGGCGTGTTCGATGATGGGTATGCCCTCGTAGCCTGCGGCGCAGTCGTCCAGCTTCAGCAACGGGTGGGGATTGCGTCGTGGTGGCCGGAAGCTGAAGTGGAAGGGCGAGTCCACGTGCGCCGGGGCGATCCGCTCCATGCGCTCCAGCGCCTTGAGGCGGCTCTGGGCCTGGCGGGCCTTGGTGGCCTTGGCACGGAAGCGCGCGACGAAGGCCTGCATGTGGGCGATCTCGCGCTGCTGTCTCTCGTAGGCCGCCTGCTGGCTGGCCAGTTGCTCGGCGCGGATCCGCTCGAAGGCCGAGTAGTTGCCGGCATAGAGGGTGGCGCGCTGTCGTTCGAGATGCAGGATGTGGTCGCACACGCTGTCGAGGAAGTCGCGGTCGTGGGAGATCA
Source organism: uncultured Sedimenticola sp. (assembly GCA_964627395.1). Lineage (GTDB taxonomy): Bacteria > Pseudomonadota > Gammaproteobacteria > Chromatiales > Chromatiaceae > MONJU. The sequence continues at coordinate 408 of CAZVIG010000100.1, read as the reverse complement.
GCAGCAGGGTGCCGCGGTAGTCCTTGAGCCAGCCCTCCAGCCAGAGCACCGCATCCAGGTCCAGGTGGTTGGTGGGCTCGTCCAGCAGCAGCAGATCGGAGCGGCACATCAGGGTGCGCGCCAGGTTCAGGCGCATGCGCCAGCCGCCGGAGAAATCCGCCAGCGGGCGTCCTTCGTCACCGGGCCGGAAGCCCAGCCCCGCCATCAGGCGCGCCGCCCGTGCAGGGGCCTGATAGCCGCCGATGTGCTCCAGCTCGGCATGCAGGCGGGCGATGCCTTCCCCGTCGTCGGCTGCCTCGGCCTCGGCCAGTCGGCGCTGCAGGGCGCGCAGGCCGGCGTCGCCGTCGAGCACGTACTCGATGGCCGGCTGCTCGCTGGCCGGAATCTCCTGCGCCAGGAGGGCGATCA
>CAZVIG010000099.1:3056-7316 GCA_964627395.1 uncultured Sedimenticola sp. | reverse complement strand
GGACGGGGCTCGCCATTGGATGACTGCACATGTTCCTACGCCGTATTCGTGGACTTTTCTCCAACGACCTCTCCATCGACCTGGGCACCGCCAACACCCTGATCTATGCGCGTGACCAGGGCATCGTGCTCAACGAGCCCTCGGTGGTGGCGATCCGCCACGATCGCGGTCGCGGCGGCCACAAGTCGGTGGCGGCGGTGGGCGAGTCGGCGAAGAAGATGCTGGGCCGCACCCCGGAGAACATCACCGCCATCCGGCCGATGAAGGAGGGGGTGATCGCGGACTTCACGGTCACCGAGAAGATGCTGCAGTACTTCATCCACAAGGTGCACGAGTCCAAGATCATCCGCCCCAGCCCGCGGGTGCTGATCTGCGTGCCCTGCGGCTCCACCCAGGTGGAGCGGCGCGCGATCAAGGAATCGGCGGCCGGGGCGGGCGCGCGCGAGGTGTACCTGATCGAGGAGCCGATGGCGGCGGCGATCGGCGCCGGCCTGCCGGTAGACGAGGCGCGCGGCTCCATGGTGCTGGACATCGGCGGCGGCACCTCCGAGGTGGCGATCATCTCGCTCAACGGCATCGTCTATTCCAACTCGGTGCGCATCGGCGGCGACAAGTTCGACGAGGCCATCATCAACTACATCCGGCGCAACTACGGCACCCTGATCGGCGAGGCCACCGCCGAGCGCATCAAGCAGAAGATCGGCTCAGCCTATCCCGGCAACGAGGTGCTGGAGCTGGAGGTCAAGGGCCGCAACCTGGCCGAGGGCGTGCCGCGCAGCTTCACCATGACCTCCAACGAGGTGCTCGAGGCCCTGCAGGAACCGCTCTCGGGGATCGTGGACGCGGTCAAGAAGGCCCTGGAGCAGACCCCGCCCGAGCTGGGCGCGGATGTGGCCGAACGCGGCATCGTGCTCACCGGCGGCGGCGCCCTGCTGCGCGACCTGGACCGCCTGATCGAGGAGGAGACCGGCCTGCCGGTGATCATCGCCGAGGACCCGCTCACCTGCGTGGCGCGCGGCGGCGGACGCGCCCTGGAGCTGATGGACGAGCGCGGCGGCGATGCCTTCACCGTCGAGTGATTCCCAACGGCAGGCCCGCTGACCGGAGGAGCACGCCATCAAGCCGATCTTCGCACAGGGCCCGAGCCAGACCACGCGGGTCGTGGTCGCGGTCGTGCTCTCGGTGGTGCTGATGGTGGTGGACCACCAGTTCCAGCAGCTGCAGCGCATCCGCGGCATGCTCTCGGTGGTCACCTATCCCCTGCAGCGGCTGGCGGAACTTCCGGTGGACCTGGCGCACTGGCTGGACGAGGCCACCCGCAGCCGCGAAGAGCTGGAGGCCGAGAACCGCCGCCTGCGGGAAGAGAACCTCAAGGCGCGCGCCGAGCTGCAGCAGCTCGAGAGCCTGCGCGCCGAGAACCTGCGCCTGCGCAACCTGCTGGACGCCTCCTACAAGGTGGGCGACCGTATTCTGATCGCCGAGCTGGCCGCGGTGGACCTGGACCCCTACCGCCAGCAGGTGGTGATCAACAAGGGCTCCAGCTCCGGAGTCTTCGTCGGCCAGGCGGTGCTGGACGCCAATGCGGTGATGGGACAGGTGATCCAGACCACCCCCTTCAGCGCCACGGTACTCTTGATCACCGACCCCAGCCATTCCATCCCGGTGCAGGTGCTGCGCAACGGCCTGCGCACCATCGCGGTGGGCACCGGACGCATCAACGAACTGTCGTTGCCCTATCTGCCCACCAACTCCGACATCCGCGTAGGCGACAAGCTGGTCACCTCCGGTCTCGGCGGCAAGTTCCCCGCCGGTTATCCGGTGGCCACCGTGACCCGGGTCAACCGCTCGCCGGACAACGCCTTCGCCGAGATCGTCGCCACCCCCACCGCGCACCTGGACCGCTCGCGCGAGGTGTTGCTGGTGTGGTCGGTGCCCAGCCAGTCGCCGCCGGCCGGGGAGGATGCAGCGAACGCCGAGGACGCCGATAGCGGCGCCGACGGCACGGCCGAGACGGACGCCCGGCCATGAACGGCCGCCGCCTTTGGGTCATCTGGCTCACCTTCGCGGTGGCGCTGCTGCTCACCATCCTGCCGCTGCCGGAATGGGCGCGCCCCTTCCGCCCGCAGTGGGCCACCCTGGCGCTGATCTACTGGTGCCTGGCCCTGCCGCACCGCATCAGCGTGGGCACCGGCTTCGTGCTCGGCCTGCTGCTCGACGTGCTCACCGGCACCCTCCTGGGGCAGCACGCCCTGGGGCTGTCCCTGGTGGCCTACATCGCGGTCCAACTGCATGCCCGGATCCGGGTCTTCCCCCTGTGGCAGCAGGCCTTCGCGGTACTGGTGCTGCTCACCCTGGAACAGATCCTGTCGCTGTGGGCGATGGCGGCCAGCGGCCAGGCCACCCCGGGGCTGCGCTACTGGGCGATCCCGGTGACCGGGGCGGCGCTCTGGCCCTGGACCTTCATGCTCCTGCGCAACGTGCGGCGCCGCTTCAAGGTCGCCTGAAGCGATGGAGATCAAGGACCACATCCGCGAGGAACAGTCCTTTCTCGGGCGTGCCATCGTGGCCGGCCTGCTGGTGCTGCTGGCGCTGCTCGCCCTGGGGGCGCGCATGTTCCAGCTCCAGGTGCTGGAACACGAGCACTACACCACCCTGTCCAAGGACAACCGGGTCAAGCTGGTGCCGCTGCCGCCCACGCGCGGCCTGATCTACGACCGCAACGGTGTGCTGCTGGCGCAGAACCGGCCCGCCTACAGCCTGGAGCTGGTCCCGGAACAGGTCAAGGACGTCGACGCCACCCTGGAGCGGCTGTCGCACTACATCGCCATCGACGAGGACGACCGGGAACGCTTCGAACGCCTGCGCCGGCGCAAGCGGCGCTTCGACAGCGTGCCGATCCGGGTCAACCTGGACTTGGAGGAGGCGGCGCGCTTCGCGGTGGTGCGGCACCTGTTCCCCGGCGTGGACATCAAGGCCCAACTGCTGCGCCACTACCCCTTCGCCGAGGCCACCTCGCACCTGCTGGGCTATGTGGGGCGCATCAGCGTGCGCGACCTCAAGACCATCGACACCTCCAACTACGCCGGCACCAGCCACATCGGCAAGACCGGGGTCGAGAAGAGCTACGAGGCCGCGCTGCACGGCGAGGTGGGGGTGCAGCAGGTGGAGGTCAACTCGGTGGGGCGCATCGTGCGCATCCTAGAGGAGACGCCGCCACGCCCCGGGCAGGACCTGCATCTGCACCTGGACATCGATCTGCAGCGAATCGCCCTGGAGGCGCTGGGCGACTACAACGGCGCGGTGGTGGCGCTGGACCCGCGCACCGGCGGCATCCTGGCGCTGGCCAGCAAGCCCGGTTACGACCCCAATCTGTTCGTCGAAGGCATCAGCCGGCGCGCCTACAAGGCGCTGCAGGAAGACCACGACCGCCCGCTCTACGACCGCGCCCTGCGCGGTCAGTATCCCCCCGGCTCCACGGTCAAGCCCTTCATCGGCCTGGCGGGGCTGGAGACGGGCACCATCCGCTACGACACCACCTATTATTGCCCCGGTTATTTCCAGCTCCCGGGCCACGAACACAAATACCGCGACTGGAAGAAGAGCGGCCACGGCCCGGTGGACCTGGACATCGCCATCACCCAGTCCTGCGACGTCTTCTACTACAAGCTGGCGCATGCCCTGGGCATCGACGCCATGAGCAGCTATCTGTCCAACTTCGGCTTCGGCCGGCGCACCGGCGTCGATCTCACCGGCGAGTCGCGCGGCATCCTGCCCTCGCGCGAATGGAAGCGCCGCACCAAGCACCAGCCCTGGTATCCGGGCGAGACCATCATCGCCGGCATCGGCCAGGGCTATTTCCTCACCACCCCGTTGCAGCTCGCGGCCGCCACCGCGGCGATCGCCAACGGCGGCCACCTGGTCACCCCGCACGTGGTGGACTACCTGCAGAGCCGTGACACCGGCGAGCGCATCCCCATCCCGCGTCACGACGAGCCCATCCCCATCGTCTCCCAGGCCGACTGGGACGATGTGCACCGCGCCATGGAGCATGTGGTGGAAGGCCCCCGCGGCACCGCGCGACGCATCCGCACCCCCTTCTACCGCATCGCCGGCAAGACCGGCACCGCCCAGGTGTTCACCGTGGGCCAGGAGGAGGAGTACGAAGAGGAGAAGGTGGCCCACAAATACCGCGACCATGCCCTGTTCATCGCCTATGCGCCGGCGGAAGACCCGCAGATCGCCATCGCCGTGGTGGTGGAG
>CAZVIG010000099.1:0-3046 GCA_964627395.1 uncultured Sedimenticola sp. | reverse complement strand
TCCCGCCGACCTGGGCGACCTGACGCCCACCGACCCCAACCGCCGCCAGGGCCTGCTGGCGCGCTTCCATCTGGATCTGCCGCTGCTCGCCGGGCTGCTGTTGCTGAGCGTGTACGGCCTGGTGGTGCTCTACTCCGCGAGCGGCCAGGACTGGGGCCAGGTGGAGCGCCAGATCCTGCGCTTCGGCCTCGCCTTCGGGGTGATGGTGGGCGTGGCCCAGGTGCGCCCGGAACAGCTCTTCCGCTGGAGTCCCTGGCTGTACCTGGTGGGCACCCTGCTGCTGGTGCTGGTGTTGGTGGTGGGCGACGTGGGCAAGGGCGCGCAGCGCTGGCTGGACCTGGGTGTGATCCGCTTCCAGCCCTCCGAGATGGTCAAGCTGGCGGTGCCCATGATGCTGGCCTGGTATCTGGCCGACAAGCCGCTGCCGCCGAACTGGCGCCACCTGGGGATCTCCGCCGCCCTGATGGTGGTGCCGGTGCTGCTGATCGCCAAGCAGCCGGACCTGGGTACCGCCCTCCTGGTGGCCAGCGCCGGCGTCTTCGTGCTGTTCCTCTCGGGGATCGGTTGGCGCCTGATCTTCGGCCTGCTGGGCGGCGCCGCGGCCGCGGCGCCGATCGCCTGGCACTTCATGCGCGACTATCAGAAACAGCGGGTGCTCACCTTCCTCGATCCGGAGAACGACCCGCTGGGCGCCGGCTACCACATCATCCAGTCCAAGATCGCCATCGGCTCCGGCGGCATCTGGGGCAAGGGCTGGCTGGAGGGCACCCAGTCGCAGCTCGACTTCCTGCCCGAGCGCCATACCGATTTCATCTTCGCGGTGCTCGCCGAGGAGCTGGGGTTGGCCGGCGTCACCCTGTTGCTGAGCCTCTACCTGTTCGTGATCCTGCGCGGGCTCTACATCGCCACCCGCGCCCAGGACACCTATGGGCGCCTGCTGGCGGGCTCCCTCACCCTGGTGTTCTTCGTCTATCTGCTGGTCAACGTGGGCATGGTGTCTGGCCTGCTGCCGGTGGTCGGGGTTCCGCTGCCGCTGATCAGTTACGGCGGCACCTCCCTGGTGACCCTCATGGCCGGCTTCGGTATGCTCATGTCCATCCATACCCATCGCAAACTGTTGCCCCGATGAAACCGATCCGCCCCCTGCTCCTGCTGCTGGCCCTGTGCGCAGGCCTCGCGCATGCCGATACGCGCCAGCTCCGGGAGCAGTTCATCCAGCGCATGAGCGCCGAACACGGCTTCGATGCGGAACGGCTGCGCCGTCTGCTGGACGAGGCGGTGGTGCGGCAGTCCATCCTGGAGGCGATCGCGCGCCCGGCGGAGAAGCGCCTCACTTGGGGCGAGTACCGGCGTATCTTCCTCACCCCGGAGCGGGTCAAGGGCGGCCTGCGCTACTGGCGCGAGCACGAACCGGTGTTGCAGAAGGCGCAGCGCGAATACGGGGTGCCCCCCGAGATCATCGTCGCCATCATCGGCGTGGAGACGCGCTACGGGCGACACGCCGGCCGCTACCGGGTGCTGGACGCCCTGAGCACCCTCGGTTTCCACTACCCGCCCCGCGCCGCCTTCTTCCGCCGCGAGCTGGGCGAGTACCTGCTGCTGGCGCGCGAGGAGGGCATGGACCCGCGCCAGCCCCTGGGCTCCTACGCCGGCGCCATGGGCAAGCCCCAGTTCATCCCCTCCAGCTTCCGCGCCTATGCGGTGGACTTCGACGGCGACGGCCGGCGCGACATCTGGAGCGACGACGCCGACGTCATCGGCAGCGTGGCCAACTACTTCGCCCGCCACGGCTGGAAGGCGGGACAGCCGGTGGCGCTGCGGGTGCGGATCGACACCCTCTCGCCCGAGCTGCAGGCGGTGATCGCGCGCGGCTACAAGCCCTCCAGCACGGTGGGCGAACTCGAGGCGCTGGGCGTGAAGCTGCCCTCGCCCCTGCCGGCGGAGATGCCCGCCGCCCTGCTGGCGTTGAAGGGCGACCAGGGAACCGAATACTGGCTGGCGCTGCCCAATTTCTACGCCATCACCCGTTACAACCACAGCCCGCTGTATGCCATGGCCGTGTATCAGCTCGCGGATGCGATCCGCCGCCTGCACGACCGCAAGGAGCCATGAAGAGACGCGCCACCGCCTGGATCCCGCCCCTGCTGTTCACCCTGCTGCTGGCCGGCTGCGGCGGCGGCCCGCAGCGCGACGGCGCCCCGCCCGGGCTTCCCGACCTCAGCCACACCCCGGATGCGATACCGCGGGTAGAGCCCTACCGCAAGGCCAACCTGCGCAGCTACCGCGTGGGCGGGCGCACCTACCACCCCCTGCGCAGCGCCGCCGGCTATGTGGAGCGGGGCATCGCCTCCTGGTACGGCACCAAGTTCCACGGGCGCAAGACCGCCAGCGGCGAGCCCTACAGCATGTACGCCATGACCGCCGCCCACCGCACCCTGCCGCTGCCCAGCTATGTGCGCGTCACCAATCTGGAGAACGGGCGCAGCACCGTGGTCCGGGTCAACGACCGCGGCCCCTTCCACGACAACCGCATCATCGACCTCTCCTACGCCGCCGCCAGCAAGCTGGGCATGCTGGGCAAGGGCACCGCCCTGGTGGAGGTACGCGCCATCGACCCGCGCCACCCGAGGCGGGTGGCCCGGCAGGCGCCGGCCCGCCCCGACCATGCGCCGCGCATCTACATCCAGGTGGGGGCCTTCGGCGACCGGCGCAACGCCGAACAGCTCGCGGCGCGCCTGCAGCGGGCGCTGCAGCGCAACGTGCGCATCCTGAGCGTGGAGGGCCGCCACGGACCGCTGCACCGGGTGCGCATCGGCCCCCTGGCCTCGGTGGAGATCGCCGACCGGGTCACCGCCGACCTGCACCGCCTGCGCCTCCACGACAGCCAGGTCCTGATCCGCTGACCCAGCCTCCCCGGTGTAGAATGGGAACCCCCGGCGGATTCGGGAATCCAAACCCGTCCGACCCCTGCTCACGAGGACCCGCAGACCCATGAAGCTGTTCGTCTCACTCCTGCTCCTGGTCGCCGGCCTGGGCGCCCAGGCCG
>CAZVIG010000098.1:0-7319 GCA_964627395.1 uncultured Sedimenticola sp. | reverse complement strand
CCCTGATTCCCGAGCGCTATCTGGCCACGGTGTCATAGAGGGTGAGCAGCGGGTCGCCGAGGCGGGTGCGCCGCCCCGGCGCCACCTTCACCTCGCTGATGCGCCCGTCGAAGGGCGCGGTGACGCGGCAGCGTTCCAGCTCGAGCCGGGCCTGGTCGCGCGCCGCGCGGGCGCGCTGCAGGGCCGCCTCGAGCTGGGCCTGGCGCGCCGGGTGATCGGCGATCGACTGCTCGCGCGCGGTCACCGCCACCGCCTGGCGCTCCACCGCCTGGCGGGCGTTGTCCAGCGCGGACCGGGCGCCCGCCTGGCGCCGCACCAACTCCTTCAGCCGGTTCACCTCCGCCTGCAGGAGTTGCAACAGGCGCCGCTCGCGCTTCAGCGCCTTCCGATCCGCCGCATAGCGGTTGCCCTCCGCCTCCAGGCGCGCCTCCGCCTCGCGCACCTCCGCCTCACGCTGCGCCAGGCGCAGCCGGCTCTCGCGCTCGTCCAGTCGTACCAGGAGCTGGCCCTGGGTCACCGGGTCGCCGTCGCTCACCGGCACCGCCTGAACGTCGGCCGCCACCCCGGCCACCAGTTGCGCCACCGAGCGCGATTCCAGGCGGCCATAGAGGGTCAGATGGGGGGAGAGTGTCTGCAGCCGCACCGGCTCCACCGACACCAGCCAGGCGCGTTCCCTGGGCTCCACCGGCTGGGGTCTGGGTCGGGTGGCCACCAGCAGCACCGCCAGCGCCAGCACCGCACCGAGCACCAGCAGGGGAAACCAGTGGCGCCAGCCCTTTCTTGGTTGGTGATTCATGGGGCCATTGATACCGGATTGGGGCACAAGGGGGACATGATAGGTATCAATGCGGATCGGCGCCATCCAGCCAGCGCCAGGCCACCGCCGCCCCCGCCAGGGCGGTGAGCGCCGCCAGCAGGAAGCTCAGGCCGGGCCCCAGTCCCTCCCAGGTGAAGCCGCTGGCGAGGCTGCCGAGGGCGCCGCCCAGGCCGAAGCTCATGCTGGAATAGAGCGCCTGGCCGCGGCCCTGCAGACGCCCCGGGAACTGGCGCCGCACCAGTTCGATGGCCGCCCCGTGGAAGGTGCCGAAGGTGGCGGCATGCAGGAGTTGCGCGAACAGCAGCGCCACCAACACCTCGGGCAGATAACCGATCAGCAGCCAGCGCAGCGCCGCCGCCAGCAGGCTGGCGATCAGCACCCGACGCGCCCCGAAGCGCTCCAGCAGGCGGTGCATGATCATGAACACCCCTACCTCGGCGAGCACGCCCAGGGCCCAGAGCTGACCGATCAGGGTCTTGCTGTAGCCGTGGTCCTCCATGTAGATGGAGTAGAAGGCGTAATAGGGGCCATGACTGGCCTGCATCAGCAGCACCGCGGCGAAGAAGGCCAGCACCGCCGGCCGGCGCAGGAGCTGGCGCAGCGGCGGCGGCTCCTGGGGATGGGGCTGCGGGTCCGGGTCGCGCACCAGCAGCGAGGCGATCCAGATGGCGGCGAAGATCGCCATCACCGCCGGCAGCACCACCTCGGTGCCCTGCCGGTCCACCAGCACGCCCAGGCCGACCACGGCGGCGATGAAGCCCACCGAACCCCAGGCGCGCACCCGGGCGTAGCGGGTCGCGCGACGCCCCAGGTAGTTGAGGGTGATCACCTCGAACTGCGGCAGCGAGGCGTTCCAGAAGAAGCTGTAGAGCCCCATCACCAGGGCCACCGCCCAGAATCGATCGACCACGAACATCGGTGCGAAGGCGAGCGCCGAGGCGAGCGAGGCGGCGCGCACGATGGCCATGCGGTGACCGAGATGATCGCCCAGCCAGCCCCAGATGTAGGGCGCGACGATCTTGGTGCCCATCAGGATGGCCATCAACTGGCCGATGGCGACCGCATCGAAGCCGCGATGCTGCAGGAACAGGCCCCAGTAGGGAACCAGCACCCCCAGCACCGCGAAGTAGAAGAAATAGAAGGACGAGAGTCGCCAGTAGGGCATGCGCCACCCGCCGCGGATCAGGGATGCGGCGGGATGACAGGCGTCTCCGGCTGCACGTCGGCGTTCTGCGCGCGATGGCGCAGCGCATGGTCCATGAGCACGATGGCCAGCATGGCCTCGACGATGGGCACCGCGCGGATCCCCACGCAGGGATCGTGGCGGCCCTTGGTGATCACGTCCACCGGCGCGCCCTGCACGTCCACCGTCTGGCCTCCTAGGCGGATGCTGGAGGTGGGCTTGAAGGCGACCCGCGCCAGGATCTCCTGCCCGCTGGAGATGCCGCCCAGCACGCCGCCGGCGTTGTTGGAGAGGAAGCCCTGCGGGGTCATCTGGTCACGGTGTTCGGTGCCCTTCTGCGCCACCGAGGCGAAGCCGGCGCCGATCTCCACCCCCTTGGCGGCGTTGATGCTCATCAGGGCGTGAGCGATGTCCGCATCCAGCCGGTCGAACACCGGCTCGCCCCAGCCCGGCGGCACCCCCTCGGCCAGCACGCTCACCTCGGCGCCGATGGAATCGCCCGACTTGCGCAGGGCGTCCATGTAGGCCTCCAGCTCCGGCACCTGCTGCGCATCCGGCCAGAAGAAGGGATTGTGCTCCACCGCCGCCAGGTCCAGCCCCTGCGGGCGGATCGGCCCCAGTGCGGAGAGCCAGCCACGGATCTGCACCCCGTAGCGTTCGCGCAGATACTTGCGCGCCACCGCGCCGGCGGCCACCCGCATCGCCGTCTCGCGCGCCGAGGAGCGCCCGCCGCCGCGATAGTCGCGGATGCCGTACTTCTGGATATAGGTGTAGTCGGCATGCCCGGGACGGAACTTCTGCGCGATCTCGCCGTAATCCTTGGAACGCTGGTCGGTGTTGTGGATGAGCAGCCCGATGGGGGTGCCGGTGGTACGGCCCTCGAACACCCCGGAAAGGATCTGCACCTCGTCCGGCTCGCGCCGCTGGGTGGTGTGGCGGGTCTTGCCCGGACGGCGCCGCTCCAGCTCCGGCTGGATGTCCGCCTCCGAAAGCGCCATTCCCGGCGGACAGCCGTCGATGATGCAGCCGATCGCCGGGCCGTGGCTCTCTCCGAAGGAGGTCACGGTGAAGAGTTTTCCGATGGTATTTCCTGACATGTGCGCTATTGTACCGGCAGCGGCGTGATGCGCCATGCGTTTGCGCCGCTCCGTGGCCGGCACCCGACACCGGACGCGTTGGGAGACGCCCGCGATCCTGCTAAGCTGGGCCGCCCCGCAGTGACCACACGCAGCGACCACACAAGGACACCCAGGCCGTGAACCAGCCCGCCCAGCCTTCGCTCAGCATCGTGATCCCCGCGCTCAACGAGGCCGCCTCGCTGGACCGTCTGCTGCCGGAACTGCGTCACCGCTTTCCGGCGGCCGAGCTGCTGGTGATCGACGACGGCTCCAGCGACGGCACCCCGACGGTGTGCGAACGGCACGGCGCGCGCTGCGTCAGCCATCCCTACAACATGGGCAACGGCGCCTCGGTGAAGGACGGCGCACGCCGCGCCTGCGGCGAGGTGCTGGTGTTCATGGACGCCGACGGCCAGCATCTGCCGGAACACGTGGAGCGCCTGCTGCAACGCTTCGACGCCGAGGACCTGGACATGCTGGTGGGGGCCCGCCCCTGGAGTTCGCAGGCGGGCATGCTGCGCGGCCTGGGCAACCGCATCTTCAACTGGCTGGCGACCTGGATGACCGGTCACCCGGTGAAGGATCTGACCAGCGGCCTGCGGGTGGTGAAGGCAGACAAGTTCCGCGAGTTCCTGCACCTGATGCCCAACGGCTTCTCCTACCCCACTACTTCCACCATGGCGTTCTTCCGCTCCGGCTACACCGTGGGCTACGAGCCGGTGGACGTGCAACCGCGGCACGGCACCAGCCATCTCAACATCTGGAAGGAAGGGCTGCGCTTCCTGCTGATCATCTTCAAGATCGGCACCTTCTACTCGCCGTTGAAGTTCTTCGCCCCCTTCAGCCTGCTGCTGTTCGTGGCGGCATCGGGGCTGTATGCCTACACCTACGCCACCGAGGGACGCTTCACCAACATGAGCGCCCTGCTCTACACCACCTCGCTGCTCACCTTCATGATCGGCCTGGTCTCGGAACAGATCACCGGCCTGATGTACGCCCACGGCGAGTATGCCGACCGGGAACGGTCGAGCGACTGCGAACACGCCGGGGACGACTGACCGCAAGCGCCTTTCTTCCGCCTCGAAGCTCGCAGTGGGCCGGGGGCACAGCCGGACGGCCATGGCGCGGCGCTCCCATCCGTGGGGCACGACCTGGGCGGCGCCGAGCGATTTCCACGCGGAAGCCATGGATTTACAGAATCGCCTCGATGCCTGTACTACATTTCTGCATGGACGACGCTCAACGGATAGCGGAGGGTCTCGCCATGCACAGAATCATCCTTGGATGGGCGTGCGGCCTGATCGTGTCGGCATCCGGACCGGCCACCGCCCTGCCCCTCGGTGACGGCACCTTTCAATTCGGTTATGGCGCGGGCGTGGATTACACCTCGAGCTGCACTTCCAGCGTGAACGGGTGTCCCTCGGGTCCGTTCGATCGGGACGAGGGCAGAATCGGCGGGGACGGCATCGGCTTCGCCTCCACCGGCCAGGTGGGCACCGGTCCCACCGCCGGCAACGCCTGGGGCACCATCCAGGCCTATGCGAACGCAAGGGACGCTCGACTCGGCGTGCTTTCCACGGCCGCATGGACCGGCCCCTCGGCAATGACCCGCGCCACTTTCGGATATGCAAGAGGGGTCGCCGAACTGTTCGATACCTATACGCTGACGGTTCCCAACGGCGTCGATCCGGCCAGCATCGATCCAGCCGGTCTCACCGTCACCCTCGACTGGTTTCTCGATGGCGGCTTCAGCTATCGAACCCCTGGTGCCAACAATGGCGGGGCGCAGTTCCGCATCACCCTTCACGACCCCGCCATAGCCGGGAAGGCATTCAGCTCGCGGGGGCTGGTGCTGGAAAGTTTCGGATCGGGCACCACCGACTCGGTGAATGCCGCGGGCACCGTGAACCTCAGTCAGGCCTGGTACGATCTGACGGGTGACGCGCTCGGTCCCGGCGATTCCTTCATCCTGGACCTGTGGCTCGACGTGCGCGCATCACCGCCACCCACTGGAACCCTGTATCCCGCAGAAGGCTATTTCAGCAGCGGCTTCCTCAACACCGCGGGGATCGGGTTCACGATTTCGGGAGGAAACGTCGACATCGTTTCTGCGGCCAATGTATCCACCGTACCGCTGCCGCCGGCATGGTTGTCGATGGGCATGGGTGCCATGCTGATCGGCTGGCTCGGGCGGAGAGGCCGTAACCGGCCGTCGGAAAACGCTGCGGCCCCGAGACACATTCCCTAGCCCATGCCGGAGGTCAGCGAAGCGGATGAATCGGCAAGAGGCCCGCCATTCCATCCGCTCCGCCCCGTTCAGCCCTGCAGCCAGGCGTTGACCCGCCGCACGTCCTCCTCGGAGAGAGTGCCGGCGGCGTTCAGCAGGCGCAGGGTGGAGAGCACATAGTCGTAACGCGCCTGGGCGTAGTCGCGGCGTGCCCGGAACAGGTCACGCTGGCTGTTGAGCACGTCCACCAGGGTCCGGGTGCCCGCTTCGAAGCCGGCCTCGGTGGCCTCCAGGGCGCTCAGCGCCGAACGTACCGTGGCCTTCAGCGCCCCCACCCGGCTGATGGCGGCCTGGATGCCGCGGTAGGCGTCGCGCACCTGGCGCACCACCTCGCGCCGCTTGGCGTCGAAGTTCTCCTGCGCCGCGGTGAACTGATGCGCCGCCTGCCGGGTGCCGGTGACCACCGCGCCGCCACTGTAGATGGGCAGTGCGAGCTGCAGGCCGATGACGCCGGTGTCCACGTCGCGGCCGCTGCTGGCGTTGGAGTCGCTATGACCCAGCGAGCCCACCAGGTCGAGGCTGGGATAGTGCCCTGCGCGCTGCAGCTCGATGTTTTTGCGCGCCACCTCGGCCTCCAGGCGCGCCGACAGCAGCGTGGGGTTGTTCTTCAGCGCCAGCTCGCTCCATTCGTCGAGGCTCGCCGGCTCCGGCGGCACCAGGGGTAGTACCTCCTTGAGATCGTCCAGATCGCCCTCGGTGTCGGCCACGATCTGACGCAGCGCCTCCACCGCGTTGTCCACCTCGTTGCGCGCGGTGATGACGTTGGCCTTCGACTGGTCGTAACGCGCCTGAGCCTCGTGCACGTCGGTGATCGCCACCAGGCCCACCTCGAAACGCTCCTTGGCCTGCTCGAGCTGGCGCGCGATGGCCTTCTTCTCCGCCTCGGCGAACACCAGGTTCTCGCGCGCGGAGAGCACGCCGAAATAGGCCTCGGCGACGCGCAGGATCAGCGCCTGCTTCGCCGCCGCATAGTCGGCGTCCGCCTGCTTGACCTGCTCCTTGGCCTGCTCCAACGATACCGAGCGGTCCTTGCGGAACAGGGGCTGCACCAGGTTGAGGGTGAGCGAGTCGCTACGGTAGCTGTCGCTGGGCGCCCCCGCCGGATCCTGGCGGTTGTAGTCGAGGCGTCCGCTCAGGGAGACGTTGGGCAGCAGGCTGGCGCGCGCCAGCGGCTCCGCCAGGCGGGTGGCGTCGCGCGTGGCCTGGGCGGCGCGGATCACCGGATCGCTCTCGGCCGCCTTCTGATAGAGGCCCAGCAGATCCTCCGCCTGGGACGCGAGCGGCAGCAGCAGCGCGCCCATCGCGATCATCAGCTTCTTCTTCATGGTCGTCGTTCCGTTATGCAGACTGTTTATGCAGACATAATTCTGCTTATGGTACGCCTTTTTCTTCCCGCTTCAACCGCCCGGCGCCTTCGGCATGGGCGGCACCAGGAGCTGCGGGTCGATGCGCACCTCGCGCAGGTTGGCCCCCCAGTGCAGATGCGGACCGGTGGCACGCCCGGTCATGCCCACCTTGCCGATGGGCTGGCCCCGCTTCACCCGGTCGCCTTTCTTCACCAGCAGCTTGCTGAGGTGCAGATAGGAGGTGTTCAGGCGCAGGCCGTGGTCGATGATGAGGGTGCCGCCGGAGAAGAACAGATCCGGCTCGGCGAAGATCACCACCCCGTCCGCCGGGGCCACCACGGTGGTACCCTCGGGACGGGCGATGTCCACCCCGTAGTGCGGCCGGCGCGGCTTGCCATTGAGGATGCGCTGACTGCCGTAGACGCCGGAGATGGGACCGGTGAGCGGCCAGATGAACCCCTTCAGGAAGTCCTCGCGGCGGCTGAGGATGCGCCGTGCCGCCTTCACCGCCGCCTGTTCGCGGCGGCTGCGCGCCAGCTCGGCCTTGCTGCGCGGCGTGACCTTGTTG
>CAZVIG010000097.1:3140-7541 GCA_964627395.1 uncultured Sedimenticola sp. | reverse complement strand
GGCGCTGCGTCCGGAGCTCCGCCCCTATGTGGAGCAGGAGGCCATCCATGTCTGAACACGGATATAGTAAGGAGATTGGGGCGGTCATGACGGAGTACGCTGCGCCCGCTCCGTCCTCCGCAGCCAGAAATCGCGCCCGTCGGCGCGCCTTCAGCCGATCACCCGCGAGACCTTGAGCACCGACGGAATGGCGCGGATGCGCCGGAAGATGGCGGCCAGGTGCTTGCGATCACGCACCGTGAGGGTGAAGCGCAGCGAGGTGGAGAGCCCGTCGCGCTCCTCGCTACGCACGTCCTCGATGTTGGAGCCGGATTCCGCGATGGCGGAGGCGACGGTGGCGAGCAGACCGCGCTGGTTGCCCGCATCCACACGGATGGTGGTGGAGAACTCGCCCTCCACCTCGTCCGCCCACTGGACGTCGATCCAGCTCTGGCCCTGACGCCGGAAGTCGCCCAGATTGGGGCAGCTCTGGTGGTGCACCACCATGCCGCGCCCGGGGCTGAAGATGGCCACCACCGGGTCGCCGGGCACCGGGCCGCAGCATTTGGCGAAGTTGACCACCAGCCCCTCGCTGCCCTTGATGGTGAGCGAACCGGCGGCCTCGCCCTCCGCCGCGTCTGGCTGGTCGTGCAGCACCATCATGCGCGCCACCAGGCGCGCCATGCGGTTACCCAGGCCGATCTGCTGCAGCAGCTCGTCGAAGCTCTCGTGCCCCAGCTCCTCCACCGCCCCCTGCAGCTCCTCTTCGCCCAGCTCCTCGAGACGCACGCCCAGCGCCTCCAGCTCGCGCTCCAGCAGGCGCCGCCCCAGCTCGGTGGCCTCGCGCCGCTCCAGGCGCTTGAGGTAGGAACGGATGGCGGCGCGCGCCTTGCCGGTGACCACGAAGTCCAGCCACACCGGGTTGGGGCGGGCGTCCGGCTTGGTGATGATCTCCACCGTCTGACCGCTGTGCAGACGGGTGCGCAGCGGGGCGAGCTGGCGATCCACCCGCGCCGCCACGCACTGGTTGCCGATGTCGGAGTGCACCGCATAGGCGAAGTCGATCACGGTGGCGCCGCGCGGCAGTACGATGATCTTGCCGCGCGGGGTGAACACATAGACCTCGTCCGGGAACAGGTCCACCTTGACGTGCTCCAGGAACTCCATGGAATTGCCGGAACTCTTCTGCACCTCCAGCAGGCCGCGCAGCCATTCCGCCGCCGCGTCCGAACTGAGATTGCCCGCGGGCGCGCCTTTGTACTGCCAGTGGGCGGCGATACCCTGCTCGGCCACCCGGTGCATGTCATGGGTGCGGATCTGGATCTCTATGGGTACCCCCTGGGGACCGAACAGCACGGTGTGCAGCGACTGGTAGCCGTTGGCCTTGGGGATGGCGATGTAGTCCTTGAAGCGGCCGGGCACCGGGCGGTACAGGTTGTGCACCGCGCCCAGCACGCGGTAGCAGGCGTCCACCGAGTCCACCACGATGCGGAAGGCGAACACGTCGGCGAGGTCGTTGAGCGACTGCTTCTTGTCGCGCATCTTCTTGTAGATGCTGTAGACCCGCTTCTGGCGCCCGTACACCTCGCCCTCCAGCCCCTCCTGCTCGAGGCGGGCGGCGATCACCCGGCGCACGTCCTCCACCAGCTCGCGGCGGTTGCCGCACAGGCGTTTGAGGGCCTGGCGCAGCACCCGGTCGCGCCAGGGCCAGTAGGCGCCCATGCACAGGTCCTCCAGCTCGTGGCGGATGGTGTTGAGGCCCAGACGGTTGGCGATGGGGACGTAGATCTCCAGCGTCTCGCGGGCGATGCGGCGCGCCTTGGCCGGCTTCATCACGCCCAGGGTGCGCATGTTGTGCAGGCGGTCGGCCAGCTTGATGAGGATGACCCGGATGTCGCGGGTCATGGCGAGCAGCATCTTGCGGAAGTTCTCCGCCTGCGCCTCGGCGCGGGTGCGGAAGCGCAGGTGGGTGAGCTTGCTCACCCCGTCCACCAGCTCGGCCACCTCCTCGCCGAATTCGCCGGACAGCTTTTCCTTGCTGACCCCGGTGTCCTCGATGACGTCGTGCAGCAGGGCCGCCATCAGGCACTCGTGGTCCATGTGCATGCGCGCCAGGATGCGCGCCACGGCGATGGGGTGATAGACGTAGGGCTCGCCGGAAAGGCGCTTCTGGCCCTCGTGGGCCTCGGCGGCGAAGAGATAGGCGCGGTAGACCTCGCGTACCTGGTCCGGCTCCAGGTAGGTCTCGAGGTCGCTCAGCAGGTCGCTGACGAGGTAACGCTGCTCGGCGACCGCCCTGGCAGCCTCGTCGCTGTCCTGCCGGATCGGCGGGTCGGCAGCGTCGCGTGACACCGGCTGGGCTCAGCCCTCGTCCTGGGGCTCCTCGAAGGCGCTCAGCTCGCCCGCCAGGGCGGCGGCCAGTTCCTCGTCGATGGACTCCTCGCTCTCTTCCGGCTCGGACAGGATCTCGGGGGTGATCAGACCCTCGGCGATCTCGCGCAGCGCCACCACGGTGGGCTTGTCGTTCTCCCAGGGCACCAGCGGCTCGACGCCGTTGGCGAGCTGGCGGGCGCGCTTGGCGGCCATCAGCACGAGGTCGAACCGGTTGTCGACGTGTTCCAGACAGTCTTCGACGGTGATACGGGCCATTCAGTCTCTCCAAAACCGCAAAATCGGGGGATAACGGCGGATTGTACCGCAAAAGCGGCGATCAGTCCCCGTCCAGCATGGCGCTCAGGGCCGCCGCATGGCGGATCGCCTGGCGCGTGGTGCGCAGCCGCTCGGCCCCCACCACCTGGCCGAGCTGCTCCAGGGCGGTGTCGAAGTCGTCGTTGATCACCAGGTAGTCATATTCCGGGTAGTGGGAGAGTTCGGCGCGGGCGTCGCGCATGCGCCGCGCGATCACCTCCTCGCTGTCCTGACCGCGTGCCCCCAGGCGCTCGCGCAGGGCCTCGATCGAGGGCGGGGCGATGAAGATGGAGACCGCGTCGGGAAAGCGCGCCCGCACCTGGCGCGCGCCCTGCCAGTCGATCTCCACCACCACGTCGTGCCCGGCGGCGAGCTGGTCGCGCACCGCCTGCTCGGCGGTGCCGTAGTAGTTGTCGAACACCTGGGCGTGCTCGATGAAGGCCCCCTCGGCCACCAGTTTCTGGAAGGTGTCCACATCCACGAAGTGGTAGTCCACCCCGTCGCGCTCGCCCGGGCGCATCGGACGGGTGGTGTGCGACACCGACAGCCGCAACTGCGGATCGCGCTCCAGCAGGGCGCGCAACAGGCTGGTCTTGCCCGCACCGGAGGGCGCGGAGACGATGAAGAGGATACCGCTCTGGGTCATGGGACGGAGTTCCGGGTCGATGGTCATTCGATGTTCTGCACCTGCTCGCGCATCTGCTCGATCAGCACCTTCATCTCCACCGAGATGGCGGAAGTCTCGCTGTCGGCGGACTTGGAGCCCAGGGTGTTGGCCTCGCGGTTGAGTTCCTGCATCAGGAAGTCGAGGCGGCGGCCCACCGGCTCGTCCGCCTCCAGCACCCGCTCCACCTCGTCCAGGTGGGTGGCGAGGCGGTCCATCTCCTCGTCCACGTCCAGGCGCTGCGCCTGCAGGGCGATCTCCTGCTCCAGGCGCTCGGGATCGAGCTGTCCGGCCACTTCCTGGATGCGCGCGCGCAGCCGCTCGCGCACCGCCGCCAGCACCTGTGGCATGCGCCGGCGCGCCCGTTCCACCTGCCCGCGCAGGGCGGCCACCCGCTGGCGCAGCAGTTCCGCCAGGCGCGCGCCCTCCCGCTCGCGGGTCGCCACCAGGTCGTCCAGGGCGGCGTCCAGCAGTGCGAGCGCCGCCTGTTGCACGGGGGTGAAGTCGCGCTCCTCCGCCTCCAGCACGCCGGGCCAGCGCATGATGTCGATCACGGTGGGCAGGGAGGAGCTGTGCATGCGCCGCAGGAGCTGCTGGGATGCGTCCAGCAACTGGTCCACCAGGGCCTCGTTGACCCGGATCTCGCCCACCGCCTCCGGTCCGGGGCGGTAGCGCAGGGCGCATTCCACCTTGCCTCGCCCGAGGCGCGCATTGACCCGCTCGCGTACCGCCGGCTCGATGGCGCGCAGCTCCTCTGGCAGCCGCACCACCACCTCCAGATAACGGTGATTGACGCTGCGGATCTCCCAGGTGAGCTCGCCGGCGGGGTCGCGCGCCTGCTGGCGGGCGAAGGCTGTCATGCTGCGGATCATGGGCTCCTCGGCTTGTGCTGCGACCAGACGTGTATGATAGAGGGCCGGACACACCAGCGCACAGGATTCTCATCGCCTGCCCGTCATGCCCACGCCGCCCGCCCGTGAAGCCCTGCCGCCCGGCACCCATCTGGACTGCTATCGCATCATCAAGCTGATCGGCAGCGGCGGCTTCAGCCTGATCTATCTGGCGGAGGA
>CAZVIG010000097.1:0-3130 GCA_964627395.1 uncultured Sedimenticola sp. | reverse complement strand
AATCCGTCCGGCGATCGCCGGACGCGCCGTCGTTGTCCGGGCGGGGAAAGAGGGAACCAGGTCCGCCCACCACCCCTGGGAGAGGGAAACTGGCTCCACCAGCGGACCGGGAGATACACCCGAAAGGAACCGCCAGCGACCGATCATGACCCAGGCCAGCAACCACGACAAACGCAAGAACAGGGCAGGGCTGCCCCCGGGAACGGTGATCGATGGCTACGCCATCATCAAGCTGATCGGCAGCGGCGGCTTCAGCCTGATCTATCTGGCGGAGGACGAGGACAGCCACGACGAGGTGGCGATCAAGGAGTACTTCCCCAAGCGCTTCGGCCGGCGTACCGGCGACGGCAAGGTGTCGGTGAACAACCCGGAGAAGCACCGCAGCTTCGAGCGCGGCCGGCGCCTGTTCTACCAGGAGGCGAACATCCTGGCGCGCCTGGACCACCCCAACATCGTGCGGGTACGCAACTGCTTCCTGGCCAACAACACCGCCTATCTGGTGATGGACTACGAGCCGGGCAAGAATCTCGGCCGCTATATAAAGAAGCGCAACGGCAACCTGAGCACCAATTTCCTGATGACGGTGTTCCCGCCGCTGCTGGAGGCCCTGGACGCCATCCACGCCACCAACAACCTGCATCTGGACATCAAGCCGTCCAACATCCATCTACGGCCCGGCGGCAACCCCCTGCTGCTGGACTTCGGCGCCGTCTATCACCTCGACGACGTGGGGGAGAAGAAGGCGCAGGTCATCACCCCGGGGTTCTCGCCCATCGAGCAGTACTACACCTCGGCCAAGGTGGGACCCTGCACCGACGTGTACGCCATCGGCGCCAGTATGCGCGCCTGCATTGAGGGCAAGCCGCCGCCCTCGGCGGTGGAGCGGCACGCCCGCGACGAGCTGGTGCCGGCGGCGCAGCTCTTCGCCCGACGCTACCCCCTGCACCTGCTGGAGGCGGTGGACTGGGCGATGCGCGTGGACGCCGCCGAACGACCGCGAACCGCACGGGAATTCCGTCTGGCCTTGCTGGGAGAGCTTCCTGTGCCTAAACTGGGGGCGAAGGGAGGCAAGAATCGCAATGAAAAGGCAATTCTACGAGGCTAAGCGGATTAGCCTGGTCGGCGACCGGCGCAACAATCAGGATCGCAGCATCCTGCTGGAAGCCGGCAGCGCGACGCTGCTCGCGGTGGCCGACGGCCTCGGCGGACACCCCAAGGGCGAGGTGGCGGCGCAGCTTTTCATCGACACCTGCGAGCTGATGCTGCGCAACGCCGAGCATCCCTTGCGCGACCCGCGCCGCTTCATGCACCAGTGCATCCACCGGGCGCACCACGCCATCATCAACTTCGGCGACCGCCAGACCCCGCCCATCTGCCCCCGCTCCACCGCGGTGATCGCCATCGTGCAGCACGGCAAGGCCTGGTGGGCGCACGTGGGGGACAGCCGCCTGTACCTGATCCGCGACGGCGGGGTGCTGGTCCAGACCCACGACCACAGCCTGGTGCAGCACATCGATTCCGCCCGCAAACGCCCTGCCCGTTCCGCCATCACCCGCTGCCTGGGGGGGCTGGACCAGCCGCCGGAGGTGAGCTTCGGCATCCCCATGGCGCTACAGGAGGGCGACACCCTGCTGCTGTGCACCGACGGCCTGTGGAACCAGGTCCCGCAGGACGACCTGGTCCGCCTGATGGGCGCCGACGACCTGGGCGCCGGCCTGGAGCGCGCCGGTCACATGGCCGCCAGCCGCCCGCGCAGCGACAACATCACCGCCATCGCCCTGCGTTGGGGCAGCCCGGTACGCGGCTCGCGCCACCGCGCCAGCGCGCCGGAAGATCCGCAAGAGGCGGAGTGCTTCGACCTCCCCGCATCGGGCCTGCAAGGGAACCTCTGAATCCCGCCCCTTTTCAAGCACCGGCTGGGGCGTTACTGTTGCGCTCCCTCGACCGCAGCAGGAGAAACCTTCAGATGAGACCCAGCGGCCGCTCGCCCGACCAGATGCGCCCGGTGCATTTCCAGCGCCATTTCACCCGCCACGCCGAGGGTTCGGTCCTGGCCAGCTTCGGCGACACCCGGGTGCTGTGCACCGCCAGCGTGGAGGAGCGCCAGCCGCGCTGGATGAAGGACCAGCCGGGCGGCTGGATCACCGCCGAATACGGCATGCTGCCCCGCTCCACCCACGAGCGCATGGGCCGCGAGGCGGCACGCGGCCGCCAGGGCGGGCGCACCATGGAGATCCAGCGCCTGATCGGCCGCTCGCTGCGCGCCGCGGTGGATCTGGAGAAACTGGGTCCGCGCACCATCACCCTCGACTGCGACGTGCTGCAGGCCGACGGCGGCACCCGCACCGCCGCCATCTCCGGCGCCTTCGTGGCGCTGCGCGACGCCATCGACCGCCTGCTGGCGGAGGGACTGCTGAGCGAGGACCCGGTGCTGCAGGCCGTCGCCTCGGTGTCCGTGGGCATCTATCAGGGCACCCCGGTGCTGGACCTGGATTATGCCGAGGACTCCAGCGCCGAGACCGACATGAACGTGGTGATGGACGCCAGCGGCCGCTTCATCGAGATCCAGGGCACCGCCGAGGGGGCACCCTTCAGCCAGGAGGAGATGCTCGCCATGCTGGACCTGGCCCGCGGCGGCATCGCCGAGATCATCGCCGCCCAGCAGAAGGCCCTGGCGGAGGACTGACCCCATGAGCCGACGCATCGACCGCATCGTCCTGGCGAGCAACAACCAGGGCAAGCTGCGCGAACTGGGCGAGCTGCTGGCGGATCACCACATCGAGGTGGTGCCGCAGCGCGCCTTCGAGATCCCCGACGCGGTGGAGGACGGGCTGAGCTTCGTCGAGAACGCCATCATCAAGGCGCGCCACGCCGCCGCCCACAGCGGCCTGCCGGCGATCGCCGACGACTCCGGGCTGGAGGTGGACGCACTGGACGGCGAGCCGGGCATCCACTCCGCCCGCTACGCCGGCGAACACGGCGACGATGCGGCCAACAACCGGCGCCTGCTGGAGGCGTTGGCGGACGTTCCCGACGAGGCGCGCACCGCCCGCTTCCAGTGCGTCATGGTCTTCATGCGCCACCCCCACGACCCCACCCCCGTGATCGCCCAGGGAAGCTGGGAGGGACG